>NZ_JAWJYP010000034.1:0-35390 GCF_033063275.1 Nitrosomonas sp. Is37
CTTTTTCCTCAAAATCTTTTTCACCCATTGGGTGATTCCTTCATTCAACCGCAAAACCTTTACAGTACTACATTTACCGCTGTTTTTATAGGTTTAACTGAGGAAAATAGGATAAAAATACATGAACACCCATGGGGCACAAAGCAAAAAGTGCTCAGTGAAAGGTATCATTCAGATGTCACAAAAACTTTCTTCCTTGCTGATTTTTTACTCAATAATGCAGTACTGATAGCAGAAGGACTTAAATTACAGAAAACTTGATCAAGTCTTTGAGGAGCCTGATTCTAGGTGAGGGATTTATGCGCATCACAGCCGCACCACCTGAAGTCAATCAACTTCCGTTTGGTCAACGTACTACACAAACTGACAAGGATAAACAAACCTGGAAAGGTAGTGGATCTTACGGTTTTGGGGGTATAGGAAAGTACTGCGCCTTACCTTATCCCCAATACCTATATCATTCTATTAGCTTGTAAAGTATTTTTGATCTTACTCCATATCCTTAGCTGTCAATGATCCCAAGAATGCTTTCACATCTTTGACAAACTGATCATCAACTTCTTGACCGAGCTGATGTTCTGCCATTTCCCGAATCGCTTGGTCCAGTGTTTTAACAGAGCCATCATGGAAGTAGGGACCTGTTTTGGTGATATTTCTAAGACTGGGCACTTTAAATACTTTCTTGTCAATCTCGATCCCGGTCACTTCATAGCGCCCCATATCTTTCGTTTCATAGGGTTCGACAATGCCTAATTTCTTGAAGGAATTCCCTCCAATCGCTACGCCATTGTGACAATGGACACATCCCATATCGATGAATTTTTTCAGACCTCTTTTTTCATCCTCTTTCAGTGCATTTTCGTTACCCTTGAGAAACTCATCGAAGCGGGAGGGTGTCAGGAGTGTGCGCTCAAACGCACCAATTGCCTTACCAACATTTTTGTATTGGAATGGTTCCTTCTCGTCTTTAAAAGCTTGTGGGAAGAGCTCTTTATATTCATCGATTTTCTTTAATTTATTGATAACAGCTGCTTCACTCGGCATGCCCATTTCAATTGGGTTCAGGATAGGACCAAGCGCCTGCTCTTCCACATCCTTCGCGCGCCCATCCCAGAATTGGGCAATATGTAGCGCTGCATTAAGGGTAGTTGGAGCATTTCTGCCGCCGCGTTTACCTTCATGACCTGGCGAAGTCGGTTCATTATCTACACCAAACTTATTAAGCAAATGACAGGAGTTACATGCAATCTTGTCATTGACTGAAAGCCTCGGATCCATATAAAGAATACGGCCGAGTTTGATTAAAGTCGCATTTTTTTTCTGATCGATAATTGAGTCAGGCAATGGCTCAAAGAACAACTTGAGTGTGATTGCATCCACCTTCTGACCATGATCATGGCTATGCATACCACCGTGGTGATCGCCATTGTGTGTTCCACCATGATGATGCTGATGACTATCTTGAGCATATACATGAGTACTTAGGATTAGTGCCAGAAATAAAATCAATTTCATACGGTCTCCATTGAATATGAGTTGGTGAGATATCAGCCTTCATTATTGAACAAGTAAGTGACCAGCTTATTTCTAACGATCCAAGAAAAATCATTAGACATTGCGTCATCACTTATTCGACTCAGTATTAAGGCCGGTTTTTTCATTGTATACCCAACCTGTATTTCTTACACTTCTTACAAACACGTTCAAATGACCTGGTCAAAATGATTATTTGGCAATGGTAATAGGCAAAGCGAGAGATTTTGCATCAGTAACAGTCAATCGAAACAGAATATAAAGCAATTGGAACGCATTTTGATTCCAATGCGCATCCGGTCCTTCGGTATTTATTGCATAATACTGACCATGCGAGCGAACTGATAAGTCGGTATTTGTAATCGGCTTATTTGATACGAAAATCTTCATGGTATTAATAGGATTTTCATCTCTGGCAACAGGAGGGGTGCGCGGATCTTTTTCTACATGATACTCCGGTTCTTCCTCTAGCGAGTGACTGAGAAAATTGAGAATCGCATGAAAGCTTCTTAACCGGAAAAAACCTCTGAGAGGCCATTCTCCACCAACATAGCCTGGGCGGATATCAAAGATAACATCGTTATCCATCCCAGGATTGATCAAATCATACAAATCTTCAGCTTCCTCAAAACGCAGAGTATCAGGATCATAGTTAGTAATAAGAACAGGCCCCAGCACTTGCTTGCTAAGCGTATACGTACCCTCCTCCTGATTGTAGCGAACAGTAAATTCTTTTTGTAAAGACTGAAAACCTTCTGCTGAAACGGCGCTTGCAGGGATAGTCCAGCTATGCTCAAATGTCAACGGCTCCGCATACAACTGCTTCTGATCCTGAATGGCTGAGAGATGGAGCACTACGCGACGGAACATCTCGTAGCCATCACGATCCGATGGGCTGTTATAATAAGTAATCTCTTGAAAATGCCTTTGTTGCCGGAGGCGAGGGGGCTCCTCTTGCTCCTCGGTAAGCTGGATAGCAGGAGGAAAACGACGATGGCTATCCCGTCCCTCAGTATTAAAAATAACCGGCTGCTCTGAATTCTGCAACGTTACTTCCTGCGCCAGCATCCGCAGCATAAGATCAACATCAAAGTGCTGTCGAAGTAACAGAGTAAGTTTGTGTTGACTAAACGGTGTAAGGAGTCGTTGAGTAAATTCTTCACCCGTGATCGGATCAATACTGAAAGTAGGGTTTTCAGAAACACTACCGCCAAATATTGGTACCAGCATGCCACCCTGATTGCCCGTTAACGCAGGAGTAGCGCCCGCATTCGCCCTAAAATCGAAAGTAGCTGCAATAGCCGATACTCGGGTGAAATGAAGGGGTTGATGATGTCGAGCCCGGGCAATATTAACTAATAATTGCTTGGCATCCGCATTGACAATCGCTTCATCATACGCCATTACTGCGCGGTTGAGCGTAATGGGCGACAAACAACTGGAAAGGGTAAAAATAAGTAGGACACACAATGGTAAACGGTGAATTAGTTGTTTCATGAGCAATGCGCACGGCTATCGATTCAAATTTCGCATTTTGCAAGTAACTCAGAAACGACGCAATCAGCAATGTATTATTGTGCCAATACTCTTATAGAAAACAGACTAGTTAGCTCTGATCTATTGGTTCAATATGAGGAAGGATCGACACCATTCGACCTGAGCTCCTAATATTTTTTTAAAAATGGTTTCCCGCACAAGCTGACTGGATCAATAAGATCGATGACTTAGTAGCAGCATTAGCTGATGTTAAGGCTCTCAGTGTAATGAAAATACGCTAGATTGATTGCACATTTTCAATATACCTATATTCTTGATAAGAATTAGAATTAATAATTAATATAAGCTCTACCAACTTTTCAATACTACACATCGCAGGAGAAAGCAATGAAAAAACTCGTAGGACTGCTTTTGTTACTCTCTGTATCATTCTTTTTAGCATCTCAAACAGTCATGGCACAAAGCTATACTATGTACGGTGAAAGAATGGAGAAGAACTATCCAACCATGGCAGGGGAAAAGCTCATGAATGGTATCGTTAATGCAGCGACTGGTTGGGTGGAGCTTCCCAAAACGGTCATCCTGACTAGTCAACGCGATGGTGCACCCTATGGTTTAACAGTCGGATTCCTCACCGGTCTTGTCCACACAGTAGGCCGTACAGTTCTTGGCGCATTGGATGCTGCCACGTTCTTCATTCCTACACCTCCAGTTGTTTATCCACACTATATTTGGCAAGATTTCGATAAAGAAACCACTTATCGATAAGCATCAAGCCGATTGAAAATATAACAGGTCGCTGAAATAAAAAGAATGAATTTATGGCTACTTTTTCACGACCTGTTAAATGTAGAAAAAATGGAAGATTGAAAATGACTTCCTCATGAAAGCATTTATCAATCCTGCATAATTCTGATCGATTATTCAGGATTTCTAAAGAAATCTATCGTTTCCTTATTCCTTTTTCTCGGGATCATATAATGCGGCTTCTTGCCCCCTTTGCACATTTACTCGCATTAAAATCACCAAACCAATAAGAAAATAACTACCTGTAATCAGCATAGCAAGACGATGATCGCCGCGTGACATCCAGCTGACCAGCCCATAAGTGATCGGACCTAGGATAGATGACAGCTTTACCGCTAGTCCCCATAGACCAAAGAATTCAGCCCGTCGGGAAGAAGGGCTGAATAACCCAACTAATGCCCGCGCGGCAGATTGAGATGCGCCTAAGCACAGGCCAGCGATATTGGCGGCTAACCAGAACATGGCAGAGCTCTCAGCCTTCCATGCCAGCAAAATCATAATGATCCAACCGATAAGCGTTAGTGCGATGGTAGGAATATGGCCCAATTTATCCTGCAAGCTGCCAAAGACAAATGCACCCAGCGCAGCAGTAATATTGACTAACAGAACTAATAATATCGTGTCGCTGGTGTTAAATCCCATTGCTTGCTGGGCATAGATTGCTGCTAATGCGATCACTGCTTGAATGCCCGCTTGATAAAAAACAAGGCAAACAAGAAAGCGCACCAGATCTTGGTAGTGGTGTACATGCTTGAGTGTATTGCCCAAGCGCGCAAAAGCCTCTTTAATGAAGCGATCGCTGGCCAGCTGCGGCTGTGGCACTGCTCGCTCTCTTAGATAAAGGAAGGTAGGGATACAAGCAATTGCGAAAATGACCGCAGTTATCAACATTGTTATGGGTACGAATTGATCGGCTTCTTGCCCTTGTCCTTGTGCCCATGTCACATAAGCAAGTGAGCAACCCAGGCTGAATAAGCCGCCTAAATAGCCTAAACTCCATCCCCAGCCTGATACTTTCCCTAGCGCATCGCTTCGTGCCAACTCAGGTAAAAAGGCAGCTATCAGATTTTCACCACTACCAAAAAAAAAGTTGGTAAGAATAATAAAGATGATTGCTAACCACAAATCACCTGGTCCGGCAAAATAAAGTAATGCAGTAAACAGGACACAGCCAATAGTTGTCAGCAAAAGCAAGCGTTTCTTCGTAGCGTAGACATCTGCGTATGCGCCTAGTGCGGGTGCGGTCAGAATAATAAGGATATAGGAGACTGCTAATGATGCTGTCCATGCAAATGTTCCCCAATCCTGATTACCTGCCACGACTCCCACAAAATAGGCGTTAAAAATCGCAGTGATAACGACAGTGGTATAGCCTGAGTTAGCAAAATCGAACATTGCCCAGGACCAGACTTCGCGCCGACTTACACCCTCAGCAAGATATTGGGATTTTTTCTTTAGATTCACGACACAGCGAGCATAATTATTTTTTATTGTGAGCGCATGGATTTTTTCTTGCAAGAATTTTGCCAGCACTCATCCCAGAGTGAAAATTGTTTATAAGACGACAATCTCACTCCTTACGTTACCACAATTTTTATCGCGAAGCTTGGTAGCGGTATGAATCTGTAGAGATTCTAAAGAAAATAGGAATACTAATAGCTATAGAGGCATCCTCTCACTATCCCATTAGTTTTTTCATCATGTTACAGACCAGCCTAGCGAAATATCGGAGTTATATCCTGCTAAATGCTAGTACATTCATACCAGTCGTAAGATTTTATAGAAACTTGCTAGACTTAAGCAATCGTAACGAACCATCTCTGGGATAGCGACAGCAGGTTTCCACGATTTTGACGCGCATAGTGGGACTATGCAACGAAGAATTGAGAAATATACGGCTACATTCCCCGCTGCAGCTGATTAGTTCAAGCAACAAAGGCTCTTAGGCCCATCCGATTTTCAAATCGGGCAAAACATCAACCTGCTGGAGCAACCTTCGATTAGCTGAGCGTAGAATACCGAGTAAGGAGATTAATTGAGAGCGGAACTCCTCTCCAGAAATTAATCGATACCATTCATCGCCATCAGGATCTTCTTCATCGAGAGTGCGCCAGAAAAGTTTGTCGAATCTCCTAAAAGAGACGGGGCGTCCTGCAAGCAAATCATTCTTGATTTCATCAACCCAAGCATGACGCCTACTGACCAGACCTTCAGCATCTTTATAAACAACGACGGAGAGATAATCGTAAAGATCCATCGGGCAACAAATCTTAGCAAGTTCAGGAATTCGCTGACCTACCATGGCATCCCCAATCAGGTCACGCAAGGCTATTGTTGAAATTTCAAGACTAACACCCGTTTGCAGTGAATGAATTTTGTCGAGATACATTTTCAGAAAAAAATAAACCGTCACCAATTAAGTTATCCGATTTGAAATTTTCACTAAGGTTCATTTTTTTACTGAAAAAGTTTTATCTAGAAAGAAAATTAATCTCATTAAATATCTTGAGATATCGTCGCGGATAGTTGGAGTGTAAACCTCCTCCAATGACCCCTGATACATATCTACATTCCATAGATAGAAAAAGATGAGCGAGGACACAATTTTGCAATAAAGATATGCAGCAGGTATTTCAGAGCATTTGTTATTCGTACCGTAAAAAATTCTCTGCTAGTGCTTCTTCACCGTATCGAGCAATCAGCGTATCAATCTCTGCAAGCAGAGCGTCGTCTTCATCTTCATCCAACGTGCCTTCACCGACTAACCTAGCTACTAAACCCGAAAAAAAAGCTTCTTTTATAGCACCAAGCGTTGGTGGAGCTCGCCGATTCTCATCATACATAACAGCTTCGATCACTCGTGAAAGTGGTTCACTAGCGACATCTTGCACAAAGTCTATGGCCAAAGCTGTTTCACCAAACTCCTCAATCAATGCATCTAGTTCATCAAGTAATGATTCATTGACATCAAAATGATGCAGATGCTCCGTCTCAGTTAATGCATGAGGCAACAAGCCTACGAGGAAAGCACGAATAGTAGTGAGTGTTACAGGTTGTTCAGCTTCTGCCTCATTGAGTCGGCTTTCAATCAGCGCAGACAAATCGGGACTAACACGATTAGCAACATCAATAGGATTACGGATCATGGTGTTTTCCTTTTGGTGATAGCAAATACTATGGCAAAATCAATGAATACACTATTCCAATACTCAATTCATCATATAAGGTATTACCCTTTCAAACTATGCTTTACAATTTTTTATTCCGACAAGTGCAATGAATTAGCTCACCATTTTTATAGTTTACGCTCTCAACCCTTAAATAAGATCAATAACTAAGCATTTGCTCCACCAGAAACCTCATTGTTCAATGTGACGATTACATCCATACTTTCCCTTTCCTGATTCGATCGCTAGGAGGATAATGTTCCATTACATACTCTTTCATGCGCAGGCGATGCTCCATGCGAGTTTGTTCTTGTTTTTTTGCAGTTTCTGTTGCCCTTTCATAATCCTGAGATGTCTCCCATTCCCGCTGCGTCATAAGTTGATTTCCAATAATCTGTTTCTGACCTTGTGCTCGAATGCTTTCTGTAGACTGTACACGATCAAGCGATGATATAAATAATCCAACACTCAATGAGAGTACACTTATCACAGTAGAGGGGATCAATATTTTATGTTTCATAATCAACTCCTTTAATGGGTTAGTTGAAAATATGACTCCAATCACACAACCTTTCAAAGGACGATTGCTTTTTGTTCATTACGGCACTATCAAGCACAACGACGTAGATGATGAGTTAAAACTTACATTCGATATTTTCGAATGTAAGTATCAAGTATCCCCAAATCATTACTGCACCGTAATAGTACGCCGCTTTGAAGATTCAGCTTTTGGCAAGGTAATTTCCAGAATGCCGTTCTTCAAAGATGCTTCTGTCTTGGAAGTGTCCACTTCTCCAGGTAATGCAACTGAACGAGAAAACGAGAAACTAGAAATTTCGTGTCTATGATAATCACCTTTCTCTTCTTTCACATCGCTAACAGATTGGCCTTTAATCGTAAGCAAATTGCCGGTGAGAGAGATATTCAGGTCTTTCTTTTCTATACCAGGAATTTCAGCACGAACCAGGATTTCGTTATCACGATCGATCACATCCAGACTTGGTGAGCGTGGAGCTTCCAATTCAAACAGATTATCCAACGCCGGCATACCTCCCCACCGCCATAATGAAGGCCATCCGCGTCTGAAAACACGGTCAAAAGTGCGTTCCATCTCAGTGAAAGTACGTTCCATCTCGGTCATTGGACGTATGGCAGGTACTTCGCTCTTTGCTGCTTCTTTACTCGTAGTGACAGGAACATTCTCTTTATTTGCTTCTTGCATGATGATTCTCCTTTTCCTAATTAAGAAACTTCTGTTTTTTAATGTAAGGTATTTTCTTGATGGACTGGATAGATCATGATAATCATTCGGTGTGAGCCACAATCTTCCACATCGCTGAAAAAAAGTTTTCCTGCAAAATGTATTCCACTTATACTCACTACTTCAAAATGGTGTCCTATGCGTGAAAGAAAGCGTAAATAGGGATTAGCCCGCTCCCCTTTTAGCAAATCGATCTCTGCCAGCTTTGGCAATAAACTGGAAATATGTAGTTTTGGCAAACTCTTAGGCCAACCACCCAATAAATTCGCGCCCGCCTTGTTGCAATCACGAATTATGCCGTCCTCAGAAAGTATCAGAACTATAAACTCGCTTTCGTTAGTATCTGCCTTCGCACCGAAATCATTTCTCAGCAGTGCTTTCCTGGTTAAAATGCTCATTGTTTCACCTCCGCTTCTGCGGCCAGCCAATCATCCAGTTCATGCCCTGGTTGAAATCCTCTCGCCTGCGCTTTGTAATAGGCTGCAACAGCGATATGAGAGTAGCGTTCTTCCTGCATATGCTCGCTATTAGCTGTAACCGTTGCTTTTTTCCTGGTACTCTTGGTAAGTGGTTTAGTAGGCTCCACTTTTACCTCCTTGTTTAATAAACAATCCAATTAATTGGATAAAAGATCAGCGTAATCTTTTGTCATAGTACAAATAACCATGATTAATAATTTATCGAAAAAAAGCAGGTAATTAAATACGTATAAACACGTAGATCATTATTTGAAAAGGTATTTTTAAAATTATCTTTACATTTCTTGTTTAATAAATAATCCAATTAATCGAGTAAAAGATCAGCGTAATCTTTCGTCACGATACAAATAATTATGATCAATAATTTATCGAAAAAAAGAAGACGATTAAATACGTATAAATACGTAGATCATTATTCGAAAAGACATTTTTTACAATTACCCTTACATTTCGTGTAATAAACTCCCAATTGACAAATAAACTGAAAATAAATTAGAAACTACCGCAAGAGTTACAATGATTCATACCTGTTAAAGAAGTTATTCCCGATACGGAAGATATTCCCCTTTCCCGTTTCAGGAATTTGCTCGAAAGTAATCAAGGGTTAACCTGCCAGGAATACCTTAAGCGTCAGAAACAATACAGCCTGAACAATATCATCGAAAGTGGAGCCAATCCCTGGATTGAATTGACCAAGAACACTAGCAAAGATCCGATGATCTGGTTTCTCATTGAGGTATGCTGAACTTCCTAGAGTCCAAAGTTTCATAAAATATAGACATGAAATGAAGAACAAGAATGGAACAATTAGCGCGAACACGATATAGCCAGGAATTTCGTAAGCAATCGGTCAAGTTTTTTAAAGAAAGTGGGGCTGCACCTCAACGCACCCGAGAGACTTATAGCGCGAAACGCTTAGCTCTGGGTTTATGTTGTAGCAAAAACGCAAATTCAAGGGTAACAACCGATTCTAAACATCATTTATCGTTTGCACTCTAATATTCTGAAAAGAAGGTTTTCTGTTAGCGCACCTTACAAAGCATGAGTCAGTGATATCACCTATATTTCCTCTGGACGAAGGCCGGCTATATTTTTACCGAAATGAAAGATCTATTTAACAGCGAACTGGTGGGTCATGCCATGAACGAAAGAATGACAACGGGTCTGGTTATACAGGCTTTGTTTCGCAACTGATAGAAAATCTCCGGAAAAGAGGCTAGTTCTTCACTTGCATCCGTAGCAGCCAATACTGCGCACATGATTACCAGGAAATATTGAAATAATTCGGCATGATCGCTTCCATGAGTAGCAAAGTGATTGCTGCGATAACGCTCCTATGAAAAGCTTCTGGGGAACCCTTAAAAGCGAATGGGTACATCATCAAAAATTCAAAATACGATTACAAGCAAAACAGAAAATTGCCGAATAGATAAATCTTTTATAACCGGCAGCACAAGTGTAGGAAAAATTAGGATACCTGTCGCCAGCAGAATTTACACAGCAATACTATACAAATCTACTCGCTGCTTAATCACATGGACTCCATATTTGACAATACACCTCATTTCGCTTCAATCACTCTATCTGGATGATTGGTTAATTGCCGCAACTGGAGGATTCGTCTGCGTCGCCCTACCTATCATCCTGTTTTCCATTGGGAGTAAATTGAAATGGAAGATAAAATCTAGCAGCGTAAATCTCTATCAAATTTAAGAGCATAGGAGCTTAGTCACCGTAATTTCGTCAGAGCAGTATTAGGGCATCAGTGTTCAAGACATAATGGGCCTATAAATAGCGCCCACCTTTATTTACTCCGGCAAATGATGTTTACCAACACTAACCCGCTTCGCTTGCAGACCTTCGGCTCCCAGTTCCTCTCTCAAATCCTCGATAAATTTAACTTCATCACCTTCCTGTAGTCGATCAAAGCTTGGATCAATGACATTATCGCGATGAAAATAGCGTTCAATACCGTCCTCTCCTACGATAAAACCATAACCTTCATCATAAAAGATACGCGCAACATGTCCAATCTGATCAACAGGATGAGCCTTAGTTTTGAGCTGCATTCGGCGTGCATGATCCTCAAGCTGCCGCTTAGCGGCGTCGAAGGCATCACGCAAAGCCACATAGGGATCTTGATGATGATCACGGTTAACCACAATATCGCTACCGGGTACGCCGATATTGATGCGGACATTAAACTCTTTTCCCTGATGATGGTGCTTATGCGGCATTTCTACCACAACGTGACAGGAAACAAGGCGATCAAAAAAGTTTTCGAGCTTATCCACCTTATCGCGAATATGCGCCTCCAATGCATCGGATGGTGATATATCACGTATAGTAATCTGTAAAGGAACTTGCATAATTATTGTTCTCCTTCTATAACTTCCCTTTAATTACTAGCGGCGAATGCCCGCCTCTTTTTGCTGTTCGTGTGCCACGAGCTTAACAAGCGCGTCGAGTTCTTCAGACAGCAACGCCAGCAAATCATCGAGCGTGACAACACCGATTAATGCGTCATCATCAGTCACTACTGGCATACGACGTACCCCCTTAACACGCATATACTGGATTGACTCAAACACACCAGCATTTTCCTTTACAGTAGCAAAATCAGACACCATAATATCACCGACAGTGATAACGTTTGGATTGAGTTCCGGTGCAACAACTTCTACAACTAAATCGCGATCGGTCACGATACCGACCGGCACTCGCTTCCCTTTTCCTCCATCATCGACAACCATCACGTCTCCGACATGGTGCTGGCGCATCAGCTTAGCCGCCTGTAATACGGTATCCTCACGTTGGGCAACAACGACTTCACGTTTACAAATTTCACCTATAGGCATGTTATTTACCTCTCGTTTATGATTAATTTTCTAGATTAGATTAGAGCAATATACGCTGTTTATTTGGCATGAGGGACTTTCCGATCCTCAGTACCAGCAGGATAAGACTCTTCTTCTAACTCCTTACGTTTTTCAGCTTCAGTTTCTGCATGTGGTACGGCAGGATAAATCTTCTCTGCGGCTGTTTTACTTTCTTTAGCAGCGCTAGGGGGGAGCTTTACTTTCTTTAGCAGTCTTTGGTTCACCACAACCGGTAAGAACCAACGTTACAAAGGCGATAACAACGACTAGATATTTCATTTTCAATCTCCTTTATTAAGAATTGAAAACTCAAAAAGTGATTTAGCTTTCAATACAGCTATCACACATATAATCTGTACTCGCGTTATACTTTCACTTCATTAAGTTTATATTTGTGATATTAGCTATCAATAATAATCTATCGAAAAAAAAGAAGGGATTAAATACGTGCAGACACGTATAAATATCCTTATCCTGTATTGATTGATAGACGCAAGTTATTTTTTTTGTCGTAGACTGCAACCTATTTCAGGATACGAATCTAATCATTAAATATATTGTGATGGACTCATTTACAGGGCTAAGTTTTCAAACGCTGCTCAATGCAGTATCGGATGCCATATTGTTAATCGATAACTCTGGTCACATTGTGCTGACAAATGCAGCCGCACAACAACTATTCGGTTATGCAGATCATGAGCTTTGTGGTCTAGAAATTGAAGAACTCATTCCGCCTCACTACCGAGATCTTTATCAGCACTATCGAGAAGTTTATCTCGGCAAGCCATGGAAACGCGACATGGGTAATGACAGGACGCTGGTCGTCTTAACCCGTGACAAACAGGAGCTGAAGGTAAATATTAGTCTGAATCCTCTGACAGCCCACGATCGACTTTATATTTTGATCACACTGAATATTACCGACCGACGTCGTCATGCAGAAGTCGCACTGAAAGCTAGCGAAGAACGGTTGTGGCTAGCCAAACAAGCTGCAGCGTTGGGTGTTCTTGATTTCGACTTCGAACACAACGTCATGCACCTTGATAAACGGATGCGCGAGCTTTGGGGTTGCGGAGCTGATGAAGTCATGACTCACGAGAAATTTCTCCGCGCGATTCATCCGAAAGATTATGTCATTCACCAAACCGCTTTCGAGAAAGCCATCGATCCTGCGGGAGATGGTAAATACCTTGCAGAATTTCGTGTTATTAATCCTGCCGATGGATCTGAGCGTTGGATAATCATAACTGGGCAAGTTCACTTTGAGTTAAAGCGCGCAAATCGGCTTGTCGGAATGGCACGCGATATCACCAAACGCAAAATGCTCGAAAAAGAACTTCAAATGCATCGTGCTGAAACAGAAGTACTTTTTAAGCAACAAGTAGCGATTCATACGGCTTCTGCCATTGCACATGAGCTTAACCAACCACTTACTGCAATTTCTGCTTATAGCGAGGTCGCATTACGCGCGATGGAAAGCGACACTTTCAACACTGATGAAGTAAGACGTGTTCTTGAAAGCTGTGTCAAGCAATCTCAACATGCTGGCCAGAGGCTGCACGAACTAGTTGCCTTTCTGCAAAAAGGAGAAGTGGTTACTGAAAAACTAAGCCTGAATGAAGTTGTAATGGATGCTTTAAAAATTGCCCGCAGTGATGGTTATAACGATTTCCATCCAGTATTACAATTGGAACCCAACCTTCCCGCAGTGCTTGCCAATCGTCTTCACATACAAAAAACCCTGGTAAATTTATTGAGAAATGCTGTGGAATCGATGCGCGCAGCGAATGTATCAACTTCAGCGGTCACTATCACTGTCAGAACCTTGAACGAAAAAAACTTAGCCATGGTCTCAATACTTGATAGTGGCCCTGGCGTTGACCAAAAAATAGCCAAGTATATTTTCGATCCCTTCTTCACAACAAAACCAACAGGGATCGGCATGGGATTGTCGATCAGCCGCGCCCTCATCGAGGCCAATGGTGGTCAGCTCTGGCTTGACCCGGATACCAGGGAAGGCGCCAAATTTAACTTCACACTACCTTTTGCATCATGACTTCTCAACATCCCTTCGTTTTTATCGTAGATGATGAACCAGCAGTAAGAGATTCCTTGGCTCTCCTACTCAAACAGGAAGGAATCAGTGTACAAGCTTTTGAAAATGCAGAAACCTTTCTGAGTACTTATCAACCTGATTACAAAGGTTGCATTATCCTTGATATACGCATGCCTGGAATAGATGGTATGCAGCTTCAGGAAAAACTGTCATATTGTAAGTGCATGATGCCCATCATTTTTCTTACTGGGCATGGTGATATTCCCATGAGTGTCAGGGCAATGAAAGCCGGCGCAATCGATTTTCTAACCAAACCGATTACCCGCGCAAAACTCCTTGCCTCCATCCAATCAGCTTTTCTTGAAAGTGAAAAACTGATAGCAGCGAATAAACATAATCAGGATGCCTTATCACGCTTGGCAAGCCTCACGAAACGTGAGCACGAGGTCATGCAGCTTGCTATTCAGGGATGTCACAATAAGGAAATCGCATTCCGTCTCGGTATCAGCTTTCGTACAGTAGAAATTCACAGATCTAATATCATGCACAAAACAGGCGCAATCAATTTGCTTGATCTTGCACGTATTGCCTATGAAAGTGGATTAAACGCCTCAACATAACTCTGTGCTTTGCCAGCATTAGCTCAACGTCACCTCTACAACAAGCAGTAAAAGATATATACGTATTTATACGGATAGCCTCTCGTAGCGATTCTTGATACGGTAATCAAAACAAGATATGCAATAGGAGTCTGCTATGCAAGAAACGCATGTTGAAATGACTGTTTTTGAGGCAATTTTAGCTAGGCGTTGTGTTCGTAGTTATACTGAGCAGGTAGTCAGCCTGGACGCTATACACATACTGCTAGAAGCCGCCATACATGCTCCCACAGCACTACATGAGGAGCTATGGGCATTTGCCATTATTCGTGATAAGCAGCTATTAAAAGATATTTCGGATTATGCTAAACCTCTGTTTGTTCGAGAACTTCAAAGAACAGGACATACCCCTGGTCCCTTTACTGAACCTGATTTCAATATTTTCTACGAAGCGAGCACGCTGATTCTGATTTGCTCAAAAAAAACTGGGCCTTTTGTGGTAGCGGATTGCTGGCTAGCGGCCGAGAATCTGATGCTGGCAGCATGTGCCATGAAATTAGGGAGCTGTGTGATTGGTGCTGCGTTGACGGCTTTAAATACGCCAGATATTAAGGTCAAATTAAATATCCCGGAAGAATTTTCCATTATTGTACCGATTATTCTTGGTCACCCAAACGGGAAGACGCCACCCAGTCAGAGAAGAAAACCTCTCATTCTAACTCTAACCAGTTAGTTGGTTAACTTAATGTAGACTAACGTAATTTATCTTTTACTCTTTCAGGAATTCAGAACCTGTCAGTCTTGAAGAAACGTAGCAAATCGCGTGAAATCGTGAGAATATGTTCTCACGATTTTGGGGAATATATAAAAAATAGTTAATATTATGTTCTTACCTGCTAAGAATCATACATATATGTGATTTCGCAATTAGAAAAAGCCATACAACAGTATGCTAGGATTTGTTGCTAAGCGAGTATTCGATAAGGTTTAATCACTGATTTCACAATCCAGGCAAATAGCTTCCCCGTCTGTTAAAAACAGAAATAAGCTGCGTATAAATCCTCTCCACGAAACATTAAACTAATCAAATTCTGAATGGTAACTTTAGCAAAATTTCTCAGGTGGCCTTATTTACAACGTTTAATAATGCATGCTAGCAGCGCAGTCTCTAGCGACACAATCAGGCGATTTTGGTTCGCCGGATTACTTGCTGCGGCAGTTGATGCAGGTTTTTTCCTGTTGCTGATGCACAGTGGGGTTGGGCTTTCATTGGCGCATATCACAAGCTTTCTCATAGCTGCTACGGTAAATTACTCGTTCCTTTCGAAATGCTTGCCTCAATCATCTCACCCAAACTCCTTGCGATGGGATCTATTCAGCCGCTTCTGGATAGCCAGTATATTGGCCTTGCTGATGCGCGGCGGCCTGCTAGCCTTACTCATCAACGTCTGGCATATATCATTCGCATTGGCTATTTTTCCAGTTATAACAATAACAGCAGCGATCAGTTATTTGGGATTCGCATTTTATGTATTTCCGCTTCAGCAGAAGCTGTCTTCTCCAGCTATAGGCTGGCGTGAAACCACGATTGGAATCATCGTGTTTATCATTCTGCTGCGTTTGATCTATTTAGGTCAAGCCCAGTTAATTCCGGATGAAGCATACTACTGGGTGTATGCTCAGCATATGGACCTGAGTTTTTTCGATCACCCTCCCATGGTTGCATGGCTGATCTGGCTTGGCACCTCAATCTTTGGAGATAATGAATTCGGGGTCCGTATCAGCGCATTTGTTTGCGGTCTGATAACAATGGGTTATTTATATGCATTGGCATGCAACCTGTACGACAAATCGACGGGGTTACGCACGCTGCTGTTGCTGGCCGTCTTACCATTTAGCTTTGTAACGGGTATGCTGATGACAGCGGATGCATCCTTGATCGCAGCCTGGGCTGCTACACTCTATTACATGGAACGTGCACTGATTGCAGGTCGCAGCTCTGCCTGGCTGGGTATGGGAATTACATTCGGCCTGGGTCTTCTCTCAAAATATACAATTGGCTTACTGGGTGTTACAGCTTTATTGTTTGTAATCCTCGATCCAACAGCACGTCGCTGGATGCAGCGTCCTCATCCATATCTTGCTGCAATACTTGCCTTGTTACTGTTTACCCCGGTCATTATCTGGAATGTCCAACATGACTGGGCTTCATTCTCTTTCCAATCGGGGCGATTACGAGGAGTTGGCGATGATCAATTCTCAGTACATCTTCTATTTTTTGACATTTTAGTACTGCTAACACCTGCTGGATTGCTTGCTGCAGCTTGGGCGCTGATAACAGATGGCAACCACCACCATGATCAATCTGCACGCAGACGACGATTGTTTGTGCGGGTTTTCACCGGGACTCCATTTGCAGTGTTCTTTATTCTGAGTATATTCGATTCACTGCGTTTTCACTGGACTGCGCCGCTATGGCTGGCGATAGTGCCAACAATAGCATGGATGATGGGACAGACCGATCATTTAAGCAGTATCACAAGCCGTTTGCAGGCAGCATGGAAACCGACCATTGCGATTTCCATGATTGCCTATGCATTTGTACTACACTATGTTGTATTGGGATTTCCGGGTATTCCCTATCCAGACTTCATGAAACGTTATTTCTGGCGTGAAACAACTATTGAAATTGAAAAAGTCGTCGAAAACGTACAGCAACAAACTGGACAAAAACCGCTTGTCGTAGGCATGAGCAAATGGCCGATTGCGAGTTCGTTGTTCTTCTACAATCGAAAAGAACCCATGGATATACGCTCACGTAACATGTTTGGTGATAGCGGCGCTATGTATCAATTCTGGTATCCCTCAGAGCCGCCAACCACTCGGCCGATCATATTAGTTGGTATAGAGAAAATACATCTTGAGCGTGGCCGCTGGGGTAACGATATTACTTATATGCTTGATCAACCTGGCCCGATACAGAGCCGCTTAATCATGCGTGAGGATAAACCGTTGCGGTGGGTATATTACAGAGTCACCCAAGGGTATTTGGGCAATTGATCATAGTAGATTAACCTATAGGCGGTTTCCAAGTTCAATTGTTCCCTTTTCTTTTTGCCAACTGATTGCAATAGCGGTGATAACAAGAAGAAAAGTAGGAATTTTGCTATACAGAACAAATGTGTCTGTTAGCCCTGACAGAAAAATAAAACTTACCAACGTAGCTCCCAGAATAGGAAGTTGGTAAGCTCGCAGCGTTTGAAACCAGCCTCCTAGGAGACAAGCCAATGCAAGAAGGCCAAGTACCCCGACGTGCATTCCAATCTCAATCCAGTCATTGTGATAGCTAGTTGTTTCATGATATTCAGGTAGATCCTTATAGCGACCATCTTTGTAAGTTGTTATAGTATCTTCGAAATAGCTTCCGGCTTTTCCTGTACCATACCCAGTCAAGGGTTGTTGCATGATACCGTGCAAACCAACATCCCAGATGGCAAGACGGTACCCCAAACTAGTGTCATACTTTCCTTGCTGATACAGTTCAATACTGTCATGGATCTGAATAAGTCTTTCCTGAAAGCTATTGCTACTGAATGCAAATAAAAGAATCACAGCGGTTAATGACGATGCAATGCCAATAAGTATTCTGATTTTTGTTTTATAGAGCAGAAGAATTAATAAAGCTGTTGACAACAGGGTTGCTAAGAGGGGTCCACGTGCATCCTGATTGAATTGAAGAAACAACAAAAAGGCCCCAAAAAACCAAAGTGCTGACTTTATTTTTTTATCGCTGTTGATGCTTGCGAGATAGATCGTCAGTATGATTCCAATTCCGAGCATTAGTGAGAAGCTTAAATAGCTTATACTGAGAGGAGGGATTCCTTGCTCCCCAACAATAGCCCACTGATAAAACCCCATCAGTAAAACACCGGAATAACCTATGAGCAAACCGCAAATTGCCCAAGGCAAACGATCTTTATTCAATAAAGATAAAAAAGGAATAAAGACCAAGAAAGCAAAATATCTTCTCCACTTTATATACCCAAACTCAGGATAGTCGCCCCAGAGCATTCCAAGCGCAATTACACCGGATAAAAATAGTATTGCCATTACGAAAGGCTCTTTGATCATCCACCTCAGCCTGCTAAAACCACCATCCAGAACCCAGAACCCAGTCAAAAGGATACCGACAGGCAGACTCGACCATTTGCTCCACAGAGCAATACCAAAAAAAAGTAATATGACTTTTGTCAACATATTGTGACATGCATAAAAACTTTGTATTAGGCTAGATGAGTTGACTAATTTTTCATACATCTGATGCTCTCATACTTGATATCAAGACAATCTGTGAAATAAACCTAATAATCGATTTCAGGATTATTATTTTAAGACGAAATGACACTCTCTCGATTTATTCTAAGAATCAGATCACATGCTTCACGGACGGCTCCTTGCCCACCCGATCTGGTACAAATGTAATGAGCCTGCTGCAGAATTTCTGGAACGGCGTCAGCTGGACAAATAGGAGTGCCGACATGGCTTATGCACCTTAAATCACAGAGATCGTCTCCCATATAAGCGATGTCTTGTAAAGATATACCCCAAAACTTAATCTTGCTCTGGAGGACTTCAAATTTATTTTTTATCCCTGGATAGTATTCATCAATATTCAGTTTTTTCATTCTCGCAGCAACAGAGGAACTGTCTTCAGAGCTAAAGACACAAACCTTAATACCATTCTCACGCAGCATTTGCAGACCATGAGCGTCACGTGTATTAAACTTCTTTAGTGCTTCACCACCAGGCCCATAATACATACCGCCATCAGTCAGAGTACCGTCTACATCAAGTATGAACGCTTTAATCCGTGAAGTATCGATCCGGTTTGATTTTAATCTTTTCCTAAGCAAGAATTGCTCCACCACAAACCAGTTAACTTCATCATCAATCTCAATTGCAGTTTCAGCAGCCATCTCATGAATACCGATACGTCCCCCTAAACGACTAGCCGTTTCTTTCAGTAATTTCGCTCGTGTCAGGTAAAAAGCACCATTCTCCATTAGACACCCTTCAAAATCCTGCCGTCTTGGGCGTTTAGCTGGATCATAATTAATAGGTGTTCCTGATGGGGTCCAGAAAAAACGTTTCGATGGCACCGCGGTTAGCAGAGAATCCAGATTGTTAGTAACAAATTTATGCTTAGCAGTACAGAAATCATCTGCTTGAGTAAGCGGTGAAGTAGCCTGGATCAGACTAACCACATCAAACGGTATTTGCTGTTGAAATTCGAGCATGACACTTTCTGTACTTGCTGTGTCTGTGCACGTTTCTGCCGAGCGATCCAGCACTGTAACAGCAGAAGGAAATTCTTCCAGTACTATCTTTCTGATTCTCGGTGAATCGGTGGCAACGTAGATTTCGTCAAAACACTGTGAAGCAATCGCCTGTTCCAGACTCCAAGCAAATAGAGGTCGGCCTGCGATCCGGCGGATATTCTTATCAGGAATCGATTTCGAATTCGCACGTAGAGGCATAAAAGCAACCCAACGCATCAATTGAAATGAACTCCTTTCAAACGCTTGAGTTTATTCCGTTGCGTTAACTCAATTTCCAGGATAGGTGCATCCTTAAAAGTCAATGCCTTGGATACATTATGAGTATCCCGAACTAGCTTGCGTAATCCATCCGGTTCCAAGGAAGCAGCATGATCGGTTCCCTTCCAAGTCCGGTCCAGAGTAAAGTGCCGTTCAATCCAAGAGGCACCTAATACGACAGCCGCAGAATCAATAGCTATTCCGAGATGATGACCTGAAAATCCAATTTCCTTAACACGCGAACCATAACGCTCCTCTATCGCTCGTAATTCCAGCAAGCAGATTTGTTCAAAAGGAACAGGATAGCCTGAGGTACAAGCATACAAGACGACTCGTTGGGAAGCATCATGTACTTCCATCAAACCCACAATCTGTTCTAGTTCAGAAGGTGTGGTCATACCTGTGGAAATATGGATATCACCGCTATAATTGCGAGCAAGAAATTCCAGCATTGTGAAATTGAGATTGCACGCAGATGGTATCTTGATAAATTCTGGATTGAGATCTGCAATTTCCTTTGCAGAAGTAAGATCCCAGACTGAAGTCGAGTACCCGACACCATACGCCTCGCACCACTGCTTTAGCTGTTGATGTTGCTGGATATTAAATTCAAGGAATTCGCGATGCGCACCATAGGTTTCTCCGTAACTATTTTGTGGATAGGGGTGGGGCGCATTGTATTCTTCGGGCGTGAGCAATTCCTTATTCGATCGTTTCTGGAATTTGACGAAATCGCATTTAGCAAAGCTTGCAGCAACTTTTATCATTTCATGAGCAATCTCAATATCACCTTTATGGTTACATCCTATTTCAGCGACAATTTTTGGGGGTATCATATATAGATATAAATAAGTGAATAATCAAACCCTACAGGGAAATATACTTTCAATCTCAATGCAGTTTTAAGTTTTTATGTTACCAAACCAGTAAAGCAAAAATTCTGGAGAAACCCTGAATAAGTTGATGAGACAAATGAAGTGCAAGGAAGAGAATGCACAAAAAACGAGCTTGCCGTGTTGAGTTTTGAAAAAACCATATATCAGGCAGGTGAATTTTCGAGTGATAACTAACACAGCAATCCGATTTGCGCAGAAGCTTATCAGGACTACCCCTCTAAGCACTGATCCTGAACACATGCTTAGCATATGGCTCAACTTTAATCTTGTCAAAACGCTTTAATAGCTCACCAAAACGTGTAATTTTTTGCTCAATTTCTTCTACTGAAATTTCAGGAAAACGGTGATTGTGATATGCCAGCCGATTGGGACCTGGGCGACGCATATAGAGACTCGTCAAACTAGCTTTTAGTTTAGTAAATAGCCATCCTTGAAGATAGGTACCAAGTGGTTTGGCTGGTGGCTGTTTTTTACCGTAACCACTCGCTTCCAGTATATCAACAATCCGCTCGCAAGCTAATGGTCCGTCTCGTGCCGCCAAGTAGTAATCCATAAGATCTTGACGATCCTGGCTCTCCGCTACCCCCAATTCTCCCGTAACAATCCGAGACAAAGTTTCTGCCAGCTCCTGAAAATCGAAACATTGATAACTAAGTTTAGTAGGCAAACCTTGAAAATCATAGTCATAATATTTGTTAAGCGTTGCCAGATAAGATATGGCAGGAACCCCAAGAACATAGGCCTCCAAACCGGTTGTGCAGCCATTGTGTATCATCGCCTTTGCAGCGAGTAACCAGGGAATGACATTACCTTGATTCGTTATGACTACTCGCGGGCATTTGGCAGCAATTTGATGGTAAATCTGATAGCTTTCACTCGGATGAGGCCGGACAATAATAGTAAACTCAGGAAATGCCTGCTCAAGCATTGGAATAAGTTGCTTGAAGTCTTCCAGGATAGCTTGTTTATGATCTCGCAGGCCTTCAGCAAATTCTTTGCTCATACCAATACCAGCCTGACCAAGACGTGCTGATGGTGAGTTATCTTTGGATGGCAAAAATAAACCCACGTTAGGGATATATGGATTTACTTCAGTAAAATTGGTATTAATAAGAATGAAATCCCCATAAAGACTCCTCAGCCTTTCAACCTCGGTATCAAAGTACGGACGAATTTCTGATCGCAGCATATCACCGCGCGGATTTCCAGTAACATGGATAGGCATATTCTCGGGCAATGCAGGATACTGATGAAGTAGATCAACATTTTCCTGACCCCAGGCAAATACATGCGACACATTTTTGATTGTCTCAGGAGATAAGCGGAGAGAAAAGTACGTGTCTGAAGGTGGATGGACCAAAGCCTCTTCTTCCCATGCAACAATCTCATGACCTAGCTGGCGTAGTATTTTAAACATTAAGTTACTTAAGCTACGCATACTTTTTGCTAAATAAATCCCCCGTGGAACCGAAGCCACGTGGAAATGAGTGAAAGCTCTAGAACCCATGATGACCGGAAAACCACGCTCGGCTGCAATGCACGATAAAAGAATCTTCGCATCCAGTTCACGGACTTGATTTTCGACAGGAATGATAAGTGTTGAGGCTTGATTTTTCATATGATGTAGCACCTGGATTTAACCATTAAACGGGAATTAATCCAAATCGATCGTGTGTCATAGGTGTTATGGCTTTTTCATTTGCCAGCACTCTCCATCGATCGGAAAAAGCGTCAAAAATATGAAAATTATTTGAAATGGCAATAATTTCATGATTCAACCAGAATGAAGGTTTCGTCCAATTAAAACTACCAAAAATAGACCAGTTCTGGCCACCGTATTCAATTAATATAAACTTAAGGTGCATGGGTAAACTATCACAATTTCGTTTGAATCGAATGCCGGCTGAAATTAAACGTTGTTCTACGCACGAAGTAACTCGCCTAAGCGTTTGCTCTGCAATGATTTCCACCATCGCTCCCCGCTTAGCAAGCTCTATCATCACATCAACAGCCCGATTTGTTCTGATATGTGACGCTGCAATACGAACGCGTGCACCTTTACCCACTTGACTCAAGAATTGTATGACCGGATGGATGCGCACGCTAGGTAAAAAATGAATCGTGGTGTCAATACCTTTGATAGACTGATTTGCATTAGCAGAAAATCGATAAAATAGTCCAGGTGGTTTTTGATGCAACTGCCTGGCATGTTTTACCAGTTGCTCAATGAGCAGTGGATCATGGAATCCAATCAACATATTATGACCCCGATCCTGGTCGCCAATCTCTCGAATGAGATCCGGTCTCTCTTCTACTCGGTTTCCTGATGGATTAAAAGAACCGATGTAGGCAACGGGCTTCGGATGCGAGAAGCAATACAGCTTTTCATGTATTTGAGGTCTCCATGCCCTTCTTCGTGGAGAGGGTATTCCTGGAAGCGCTATAGTGCGAAGCCTGTCACCTAGACCTCCTGGCGCTGAAAGCATGGTGATCACATCATCATTGGCATCAGAAACACGTGGTTTACCTGACAAACAGACAGTCACCTTAACCCCTCGGTTGTGAGCCTGAATGAGGGCTCTAGCTAACTCTAGATCACGGAAATAATAAGTAACCCAATCGATAGAGCCACCTGCTGGAACAGCAGCAATATGATGTGCTAATACATCGCGTAGATAACCTGAAGATCGGTCAGGTCCACCAAAATAGATCTCATGATAGATCTCATGAGCTGGTTTCACTTTCATAATGAATGCGTCTCCAAGAGAGCATGCTTAGCTACAACTGTTCGCCTCAAATTAAATGCCAAAAGTTCGCCAAGTCGCCCATTACCAACAGGTCCACTCCTTGTACGCTGGATGATATCTAAATCAGGTGCCTTATTAGCCTCGATCAAACAAGGGCCAGTGTCAAGTATAGCAATATCCCAGCCGATTACCACCTGATCCGAGAAAAGACGGCTATGTGCATGCTGTACAAAATCGATCAATTCAGGCCAATACGGGAGCTTACGGTGCAAGATGGGTACATTTGTTTCAGGATGCCGCTCATACCAACCGTCTGCAACTATTCCCCAGGCGCCCCGTGTACCCCTTCCTAGCTCACCCGTCTGAATATCGACATTCGCCGCGATGCCTCCGGCGTGGTAATTGTCGACGACCGAAGCGGCGCTACGCGCCATACGAAAAACAGCATCGGTTACTTCATAGTCGTCTGACTCATTACGACAGCTCATAACACGGATAGTGGCCAGCGTGCCATTGGCAAGATCAGTGATTTCCCGATGATTTATGAGCCGTGGCTGCACAAGATAAGTCTTACGCTCTGAGGCTTGTCGCAAGTGCTCAATTAATTGGTCTCCTGTCACAATCTTTCCATCGTTATATCGAAATTGCCCTGAACCCACATAATCCCAACGCGAGGTACCTCCTCCGCCCTGTCCAGCTAGTGGCTTCACGAAAAGATCAATTTCGGGCAATTTTTCATCCTGCCAATCAATCTTTCTGATTTGCCCTTTCTCAAAAATCCAAAGAATAGGTGTTGTTGCAATGCCATGATCACTGCAGCGAGCCTTGAGGCACGATTTATCTTTGATGCACGCAGTACTGCGGTCGGCAGGAACGGAAAGTCCTCCATTGTATTTCCGTAATAACTTGTATAAACCACCTTTCATTTCAAAGCGATTAAGATATTCACCAGCGCGTTCTCTTTTATCGTCATCGTGCAGTTCAAAAATATAGTACCAGGGTGAGAGGATTGCATATCGGCTAGCGAGCGTGATTTGCTCGTAGATTTGTCTAGCGATGCCCTTACCTGTTCGCTTTTTGATGGAAAATCCATTAAGCGCAGTGAAAACTGTAGTAAGCAAGATAATCGCAAACGGCACCAATGGAAGCGCCGCAAGCATTATCAGGCGATCAGCCATACTAATTTCGGTCCAAAGTTCACGCTGAAAATATCGATGGATTAAAGTCGCCGTTGTACCATCATCCGATAACTTGGACAAAATTAAGAATGCAGCACTCAAATCACGCGTGATTATATCTATGCCTAAATCAATTTTTTCCATTACAGTAATTTCTCCATATCGCATCTGGCAGATGCATGATGAGTTAAGTTAGCTTGCTACATTCCTTGTCTCGGATACAGAAGGCAAAACTTCCCCCTGTAATTTTATCGTTTTGAATCACAAATTATGCATAATGGTTATTTTATATATTTATCTCATAGATAGAATTTTTTCTTCAATGCCATAAAAATAATTAACATTTGTTAATCTATTAAAATCAATTAGTTATCTTATAAATATAATAGCTTAGATACGCAAAATGCTCTTTATCTCTATGCCAATCTGTTTGATTAAGAAAGTGTAATCTCTGAATAGTGAGAATCTTGTGAGAATTTTTCGTAATAACCTCAAAATGCTGACTAGCTGACACTCTACAAAGCGCAGCATGAAATGCGCCAATGATAGAACTGTATAATATTGCATAATGAAGTGTATTTACTTTCTTACCTTGTCCTTCATTTAAGAGGACACAGCTTTTTCTTTGCTCTTTCTATAATTGAATTACAAATTATCTTAAAATAATTAGTAAATGAATACGTATAAATACGTAGAAATAAACTTTATATTAAAAATAAAGTTGTTTACGGAAATTAACAATTTTTTATTTCCATTTATTCGTTTAATAGCATAAATATGGATTAGCTATAATAAAGTGATATTAGAGGCATCAAGAATTGACAAGAAATACTGATAAATGAAACACTTATCTACCTTTTCTTTCGGTTCATAATATGGACAAGTTACTTGGAAAGTAATCTGGCTGAACAGTCTTGTATCGTCTTTTCTTTAAACGATAGCTCTTTTATTTCCAGCCCAAACGCACGGCCCCAAAGTGTCAGTGAGGTACGTAACAACAGTGGAATGCCAGGCATCATCCAAATTCCTGAGATACGCCTGTCTGCCCGTCGCCAACCACGAAGAACAACACTGATCACCGCACTTAAGCAAAGTGGTTGACTATACATCTGCAAGCACAGCAATGTGGGGGACATGGCCGGTGTGAGCCAATGCACATAGCCTCCTTCATGGAATACATTCTCTATTGCATCGAGAACCGACGGAGGAAAGTCTGCTAGAGAACAATCGCCCGAAAAAAGAAGAATATTCTGTCGCGCTTTGGGATAGCGTGAAAGGTATAGAGTGCGATTACGCTTTATTAGTTTCTGTAAAGCTCGCCCACGGCCAAACGAGCCGGCCGCCTTGTGGTAAATACGAGTACCAGGATGCACCCCAAAGCGCCAACCGTGAAGATCAAGCCGACGCCCAAGATCAATGTCTTCATAATAACCTCGCCCAAACACAGGATCAAAACCACCTACTTCCTGAAAAATATCACGACGAATCAGAATGGCATGCCCTCGTAGATAATAAGTCTGGATGTAACCACCCTCTCGCAGCAAATAGCGATCAAGATTATATTTGGCATAACTGTTGCCGGCAGGAATGATGACGGCTAACTTTGCATCAGCCGCTAGCGTTGCACATAGCAGCGGCAGGAAATCATGGCTTATTTCAGTATCTGAATTAAGAATCAATACATAGAAAGCGTCAGATCGATTAACTGCTTCATTCACTGATAGACCGAAGCCCTGATTCTTTTTTGCATGATAAATCTCAACGCAATCATATGGCAGGCTATCCAGCATTTCACGCGTCTCACTGGCGGAAGCATCATCCTGAATAAGAATTCGCCTGATGGAATTGCCAAGACAGGCTACGACAGAATCAACACAGCGCCGCGTCAGATCAGGTGCATTGTAGACCGGAATCACGACATCGATTGATTTGCCGGAAGATTCCGTCGATCTACTCATGATAACTTAATCAAATTGCAAGAAACTAGACTATGCATACCGCCTCCATTTTTGTATTCGGGCTATCCACTCACTCTGAAAGACAGCGCCCTGGATCGCTAGTTCTTCCAATTTGGCTAATTCTAAGATCAGATCGAGATCACTTCAAATTATTATTAGTCTTTATCTTTCCCTACCAAACTCATTTGTCCTTGCGTCTCCAACAAACTTACATAATGCGGCAATACATCTGCATCGGGACCATCGAGCATTTCCTTGATAAAACGCTGCCGATGACTCTCTATATAGAAAGGACTCTCTATATAGAAAGAAGTCTCTTCCAATATGACATGAGTCAGAGCAAGGTAAATGCGAGGCATGGCGATCGAAATAGATGAAGCAAAGCTACAAACGGTGGGACGGGTTAAGGTGTTTCTGGAAGGGGCGCACAATATTGCATTCATAATCCCCCAAGGGGGAACAATATGGATTCATCGAGAGGGTACTGAGGCGATTTGACTCTGCCAGATTATCTCGGTCGACAAAGACCTAATATTGCGCTATCTCAAACGCATGACGGATTTGTCACGGCAGCAGATAACCCGATTAGTTAGGCAGTATGGTAAATCTGGTCGGATAATCAAAAAGTACAATCCCCCAGAAATGGATTTCGCTGCTGCTTTAATCTAGCTGATACGATTCTTCTGGCTGAGATAGATACGCTGCACAGTACTTTCTCAGGCTCGACTACCAAGAAGCTGATGGAGCGCGCTTTCCTCATTTTCAACGGCTTGAAAATGCGCAAAAATGAATTAATAATGTAGCATCACTTTGGCTCAATTTCTCAGAAATCTTCATCTCTGAAATAAAATGCAAGCTGCTGTTTCTTATCGAAGTGAATGATTTTCTGGTTGGTACTATTTATGAGACTTCAAAATGGCTCTCATTAGTTCCTAGCCATAATCAGGCATTTATGTTGGGGTTGCTCATAATGCTGTCCATCCTCCGTCAATAATCAAGTTTGCACCGGTCATGTAACTGGAAGCATCCGAGGCCAGAAAAATGACAGCTCCTCGATATTCATTTTTTTCTGACATGCGACCAAGAATAGTTCTGGATGAATAATTAGTAGTAAATTCATGATCATGTTGATTCCAAATTCCACTGGGTGTGAGCATGTTTACCCGAATTGACGTATTCATATAATAAGCAGCCAAAAATTTTGTTAGTCCTAACAGGCCCGCTTTGCAAACAGAATAAACTGCTGGTTTATAGGTCTGGTGTGCCTGATCGGCTTTTTTATAAATGCGTTGATCGGGTCCTACGAGTCCGTAATTAGATCCCAGAAAAATAATGGATCCTTTTCCTGATTTTTCCATCACTTTGCATGTGGCTTGAGCGAATAAAAAAGCACCGGTTAAATTGACATCGAGAGACGATTGCCAAAGTTCTTTTGGAAATTCGGTAAATTTTGAAAAAAGTGTGGTATCGGAGCCCTGTTCAAATTTTGGATCAATGGCAGCGCTATGAATAACAGCATCAATCCTATGAAACTGGCTCTCACATAAGTCAGCTATGGATTGACATGAATTCGCATTAGTCACATCCAAAACCTGAATACAGGTTCTTATAGAAGGATAAATAGAATCAATTTCACTTTTTAAAGATTCAAGACTATCTCTCTTTAGATCTCCCAGTACTAGATGCGCACCAGCTGATGCGGCTGCAAGTGCAAACTCCTTTCCAAGAAGACCTGTAGCCCCACTAATGAGCACCACGCGGTCGGTAAGATCGAAAGGTGTACCTTTGTAGGCTTGATTCATAGAAAATCCTTCCGATGGATTTGGATAGATTCTTTAGCAGTTAAAGCTGTCTGCAGAACATCAATACCGTCCTGTAAGGTAACCCGAGGAGTTGATCCCTTTGAAAGTCCCTCTAGAAATTCCCGCATCATAGATAAAAATAGCTCATTACGGTCCCAAGTTGGGGGTAGCTCGATTTGATCCAAGATTTTTCCATTTTGTTTTAGAGTAGTTAGACGAGTATGGTAATCCCAGTCTACGATGCCTTTTTCAGCAACGATGTTCATATGACGGGTGGGCGGTTTCCGCCAATAATCCATTCGGAGCTGAATGCAAATTCCTCGCTCGGTTTCCAAAGTAATGAGGGCTGTATCTTCCACCGTGACTTCTAAAGAAGTCCGATGTCCTCCTATTGCATAGACATTCTTTGGTTTTCCAAAAAGCCAATGCAAATAATCCAGTTCATGAATTAGCGTCAGAATGACGCCTCCACCTTGATCCGCACGGGCTGCGTAGCTCTGCCGATAATCTTCCCAGGGATGCCAATCTGGTAGGTATTCTCCTAGATCCACCTGTACTGAATAAATTTTTCCGAGCTTACTCTCGTTAATCCATTCTTCAATTTTCTGCAGTCCAGGATGCATACGAAGTTGACAACCCACTAAAACCTTTGGCTCGGTAGAAATTAAATATGGTGTCAATTCAGTCAAGTATTGTCTTTCATGAGCGAGGGGTTTTTCGACATAGACGTTGGAACCTGCTTTGAGAGCTTTGACGAGTGTTTCCAGATGAAAGGAAGTAGGATTGGCTACGATCACAAGGTTGAACTTTTGACTGAGTGCGAAATCAAGATCCTGGAAAAAGGTAACGTCTTTTGGAATAATTTCTCTAGGTGGAGGAAGATTTCTGGTTCGTACTGCTCCAAGTTCGCGAACTCCTAGGGAGTATAGATTATTGAGATGCCTGACTCCAATGGATCCAAGACCCACTACCAAAGCTTTCAACAATCGCCCCCTCGATTTTCCAGCAAGAACTCGGCCAGTCGGAATGAAAACTCATTGTCAATATCGATGGAATCTTCATTGTCGATTTTAAGAGGTAAAACACATGTTCCAGTGAGAGAATTTTTATTAATGATGGTTTGGGTGCGAATTAAGTCCAAATAGCCAATTTGCCAATAGACTTTGGGCAAACTTTGCCTAGGTTCGTTGAAAGGCTCGGGAACGCCAGGAATGCTCAAAAGTGGATGCATAAAACCATTTGCAGAGATAGTCCACATTTTATATGGATTTTGCTCTGGCGCAATGACTCCTCGTACTGAGTCAGCCTCAGGATGCTTTTTTAACAGCTCAACAGCTTCTTCTATTTTTGAAATACTCCGAGAAGGAGAAGTGGGTCGAAATTGAAAAATGGCATCCGGAAGGGGAACTCGGTTTTGCTCCAACCATTCGAGAAAATGCTTAAATACAGGCAGATCACGCGTATCATCTTGAGCTAGTTCACTCGGTCTTAAGAACGGCACCTCAGCACCAGCACTTTTAGCAACTTCAGCAATCTGCTCCGAATCGGTACTAACGAAAGTTCGCTGAATAGAAGGACACTTGAGGGAAATTTCAATCGAATGGGCAATAAGTGGTTTTCCTCGCAGAAGCCGAATATTTTTATTGGGTACGCTCTTTGATCCTCCCCGCGCAGGTATTAATGAATAAATCAACATTGCATTGCTACACTAGTCAAATTGCTTTAATTCAAAGAACCCGATGCTCATTTTTACTTGATGATGCTCCAGGGATAAATCATTGTCAAGCGACAGTATAGGTAATGTGAGTTCGACATAAGGATCACAATACCACGGTTGAAAGAATTTGAGAGAGCCTGATAATTAAGAGCCATCTTGAAAAATCATACACATTTAGCCACAGTCAACCTTAGCATTGCGATACGCACCATGTTCTCAGCGCTACGGGTTCGAATCTCATAATCCTTGGACAATCGCCTGAAATTTCGCAGTCTTGGATGTGCTCAGAGATATGCATTTCCAAGCTAAGCACCTGCTCGACAAAATCGACAGCAGTGCCCCGATAGCCTGCGTCACTAGAGAAGGTGTTAATGCGTGGAGATTTTTCCATTGCCGTCCGCAGCACAGAATGAGCTGCCTTGGTGGAATGAGTATTTGCAACATGAGCGACGGCCTAGATCAGATGATCTAACGTATCAACCACAATATGGTGTTTCCTACCCTTGGTTTTCTTGCCCTCCGTCAAAACCACAAAAGTCACTGTATGACGCGGCCTTAATACTTTGTGAATCTATGCTCCCAAATGAAGGGGTTGACTCTTTACCGTTTTTTTTCGATGGATTTCATTAATCTTGTCCAGTGTAGCTTCCCATACCCTCGCTGGTTCCAGCGCTAATAATGGTCGTAAACGGTTTTCCACGGTAGATAATCCTTGGGCAGCATGCGCCATTGGGCACCGCTTTGCTGATATAGAGAGCCGCATTGACGATAGCACATTTGCTGTAAATCGGTTTTTTTCCCACGAGGACTTTATGCTCAAAATGGTGAGTGACTAGCCCCCATTCTTCGTCTGATAAGTCGCTTTGGTACATTCACTACATAAAATGGTTGAGAGCATAGCCGCAGCTATATGACAAATAATCGAATTATTTCAAAACATTCTCTAATTACTTGGAAAGTAATCTGGCTGAACAGTCTTGTATCATCTTTTCTTTAAGCGATAACTCTTTTATTTCCAACCCAAACGCACGGCCCCAAAGTATCAATGAGGTGCGTAACAACAGTGGAATGCCAGGCATCATCCAAATTCCTGAGATACGCCTGTCTGCCCGTCGCCAACCACGAAGAACAACACTGATCACCGCGCTTAAGCATAGGGGTTGACTATACATCTGCAAGCATAGCAATGCAGGAGATATAACCGGTGTAATCCAATGTACATAGCCCCCTTCATGGAATACATTCTCAATTGCATCGAGGACCGACGGAGGAAAGTCTGCTAGTGAACAATCGCCTGAAAAAAGAAGGATATTCTGTCGCGCTTTGGGATAGCGTGAAAGGTATATAGTGCGATTACGCTTTATTAATTTCTGTAAAGCTCGTCCACGGCCAAACGAGCCGGCCGCTTTGTGGTAAATCCGAGTGCCGGGATGCACCCCAAAGCGCCAACCGTGAAGATCAAGCCGACGGCCAAGATCAATGTCTTCATAATAACCTCGCCCAAACACAGGGTCGAAACCACCCACTTCCTGAAAAATATCACGACGAATCAGAATGGCATGCCCTCGAAGGTAATAAGTCGATATATAGCCGCCTTCTCGCAGCAAATAGCGATCAAGGTTATATTTGGCATAACTGTTACCAGAGGGAATGATGGCTGCTAACTTTACATCAGCAGCTAATGTCGCACATAGCAGCGGCAGGAAATCATGACTTATTTCAGTATCTGAATTAAGAATCAATACATAAAAAGCATCAGACCGATTAACTGCTTCATTCACTGATAGACCGAAGCCCTGATTCCTTTTTGCATGATAAATCTCAACACAATCGTACGGCAGGTTATCTAGCATCTGCCGTGTCTCACTGGCGGAAGCATCATCCTGAATAAAAATACGCCTGATGGAATTGCTAAGATAGACCACAACAGAATCGACGCAGCGCCGCGTCAAATCAGGTGCATTGTAAACAGGAATCACGACATCAATTGATTTGCCGGAAGATTCCGTCGGTTTACTCATGATAACTTAATCAAATTGCAAGAAACCAGACTATGCATACCCCCTCCATTTTTGTGCTCGGGCTATTCACTCACTCTGAAAGACCATGCCCGGGATCGCTAGTTCTTCCAATTTAGTTAAATTCTAAGATCTGATCGAGATCACTTCAAATTATTATCAATCTTTATCTTTCCCTACCGAACTCATTTGTGCTTGCGTCTCCAACAAACTTACATACCGCGGCAATACCTCTGCATCAGGACCATCAAGCATTTCCTTGATAAAACGCCGCCGATGCTTCTCGATATAGAAGGAGTTGCAACCATTTGAAAGAAATTCATCTATTTTTTGATAGACGTCATCACGACAGCACAGCTCTGTTTCTGGCATAAATTCAGCGACTGCAGAGCGGCCAGCATGCAAGTAATCGGCTGCCAGCACCGGTTTCTTTGCCTTGATCGCTTCAAACACTACCGAAGTGGCAAGATCGATAATAACATCCGCCCAGTTCATCAAATGAATCGAGTGAATGTTGTCTCCAGCGATGCTTACATTTGGCAAGCGGTGCAGGGAAGTATCCTTGGTCAAAGATTGTTTCCAGCCGCCACGGGTATGAGGCTTGATCACCAATACAGTTCCTGGGAAAGTAGCAATCATTCGAATAACTTCGCCGATTTCCTCCCAGAATATGGTGAAATCATCCTTTCTCAGAAACATCGCTATTTTGAGCTGATTGCTGGAGCTTACCAGTGGTGCAGGAGGTAACAATTCTTTCAATTTAGCGAGCCATTCATCGCAATAACGCGGTGAGCCCAGCACTGCTAATGATTGATTAGTCATAAACGGGTGAAAGCGTTTGGCACATAATTCATTCGGCACGACCAGCTTGTCAAATATTCGACCAGCGGAATACAGCGTATCCGGCTGAAGGCGCCATTCTCCATGCCGTATCAGCTGATTAGCATGTGGACTATCTCCGTGAGGGAGCGATACTGCCCCTAAACCCATGTTGTGCGCCATGGATACCACTGTTTCGACCCACTCCAGGCATACAGGCGAATTTCTTGTAATCCAGTCAAATACCACTACACCTTTGTCCAGACTTACAAAACTATGCATTAGTAGGCGATGAGCAGTATTTCTCCAAATGAATTTCCGTTTCCCAGCATCAAAAACCCAGCGCAAGGTAGCAACTAGCGGCCCCATGAGCGATCGTCGCAAACCGTGACTCAATAACAGCGTTTGCAGTCGCCAAGCGACATATTCAAACGCTGGCAACAGATCGCGGATATGCGCGACGCGCACACCTTCCAGCTTGCTTAGATATTGAATACGGTAATCATTCCGGAACTTCGGATTACCTATCAGAATAATGTCACAAACATGATTGGATTCGATCCATTTGGAAATGACCGGAGTAATATGATCGATATCATTGTAATGACGAAGAAAGAATAGAGCTTTCATTCAAATTTTTTAGAAAATACCCATCAATATGAAATGGTAAAGTTAAATTCAACTCTGACAAAGCTGGACGTGGAAGAATAATCCTTATCTCATTTTTCATCAAATGCCATCAATCATTTTTCTATTTCAGCTATTGTGACGATAGCATAGTTAGTACGCAGATCAGCCGGGATCATTCTGCACGCTTCCCGATTTACAAAATTCAGTCTCTAGCACACATGTTCCAAAGCAGTTGGTTTGTTTTTTTTAATTCTTTCAAGGGACAAAAAGCTGGCACCATCAGAAAGTAGTATCTTCGATAAAAAAGTGTCTATTTAATGGATTACAGATACTCAGTTCAATAGAATTAGAAGCAACATTTAACTAAATTAGAAGTAAGATCAAACAATTTCTATCTAGACAAAAAGGTGGTAATGTAGTGTCATTATTTTGCTTGCAAGCTATTTATACTTCTAGATAAATCAAGGAGATGTCATGGTAGGTATAGGGGGTGTTTCCGTATCCGAAGAAGCTGAAACGGTGAAGATGCTGACGATTGAGCCTGGAATCGATCTATCGGCGCCGGAGGTACGGCTCAAAGCCATTGAGATGTTGGAAGGGGGTGGAGTCATCTACCTGCCCAAAAGCGGATTCGAGTTATCTGGGCAAGAGCGAGAATTAATCTCGGACACATCGAATATTCTGACACGAGTGCCCGACGTTGAGGACGGCCGACCAACGATCATTTTCGATCCAGCGCATGGCCGCATCAAGAAGTATCATTTCGTACACGTGAACGGAAAAATGATGCGGGCTCAAATCAGAGACACGGCGCGCCCTGACCTTGAAGCGATCATGTCACGCTATAGCAAGTGGGGTGAGAATGTGATTGCCCAATTATTTCCCAGCTACCAGCAAGCGCTGGATCGTAAACGAACCACCTATCGGCCTATTCCTCGCAATAGTACCCAGTCGTTACACATCGATTCAAGCTACGGATACCCCACTCAGGGGCGCAGCATGCTGCGCATCTTCACCAACATCAACCCTGTCAATCGACCGCGCATCTGGCAGCTCGGTGAACCGTTCGAACCCTTCGTGCGTCGTTTTCTGCCTTCCGTGCGCCTCAGCAAGCCGAGCTGGATTTCCTCCATCCTGGCTCGCCTCGGCATTATTGACGGAACAAAGACCAAATACGATCAGTACATCGCTACGCTGCGCTCTCTTGGTATCCGTGACAAGGAGTATCAGCGCACGGCGCCGCGTAAGATCATGGAGTTTCCGGCTGGATCAAGCTGGATTGTACTCACCGATTTGGTACTGCATGGCGCTATGGGGGGACAGCACAGTCTCGATCAAACATTCTACCTACCGGCAGATGCGATGAGTGATCCGTCACGTTCTCCACTACGCATCTTAGAAAGATTAACTGGTGAAGCCTTGGTTTAAATACAAGTAGTACCCGCTGAATATACCAAGATTATTTTGCTCGGCAGTAAGATAAAGATACTATATCGCCAGGGTGATCTCGAATTTTAGGATCAAATTTAACTGGATAAAATAGAACAAATAAAATTGCGGCGAACCAAAAACAACTACCTCGCTGCATGCAGCGAGGTGTTACGCCGTTTTTTCCTTTCTAGACGGCCGTCTTTGCTATTTCTAACGCCCCAAGGGGACAGAGAATTGAACCTTAAGAAACTGTTTGGAAATTGTGAGAGCTAGCTGATGTAGCGATTTTTGCTGTTTGTTAACATTCACCATTTTATGA
>NZ_JAWJYP010000035.1:0-20437 GCF_033063275.1 Nitrosomonas sp. Is37
AGAGAAATTATGAAAGTATGGTTGCCATGGCATGCGGGTATCTGTGGCTACCCGTGTGAAATGTCAACAGACCCTAGCAACTTCTTTAACCTCTGGCGTCATTGTAGGATCGTCAATGGTTGACTGAATAGCTTCTTCTAGTAATTCAAATGCTTTTTATGACGTTTATTTGCCTCAACTCTATTGAAGTAAGTTTCTGCTAATTTGTAAGCTGATTGTGGATATGAGAGTTCATGCATTAATTCATTTATTTTGGCCTGGGCTTGTCTTTCGTATTCTTCCCGTTCTTCCGGTGACATCCTATTCCAGCTTTCTTTTAGCTCTCCAAGATTTAACATTCGCACTCCTTCAAGTGTCCTTCAACGAGATACCACTCCAGACGGGTGACGGTGTTCCGCTTTTCGTCTGGCCTGACTAGGAGTGGCTTAACTTGCCCACACTGGTAATCTTTCCAGCGGTCTGAAATTGGGTTTAGATTGCTGTTTTGCCTGCCACAAATCCCATTGTGTTTGCATTCCTAACCAAATATCGGGGGTAGTGCCAAGCCATGCAGAAAGCCGTAGTGCCATACCAGCCGTTACACCTGCTTTAGCGTTCAGCAATTTGGAAAGGGTGATGCGGGAAATTTGCAATTCTTTTGCTGCTTGCGTTACTGTCATTTTTTACGATACCCATTCCCGTAATACTTCCCCTGGGTGGGGCGGATTATGCATTCTGCTCATAGTTGATTTCTCTATTGATGTTTCGACAAGCTCATGTCTACTGTGCGCTTTATATCTACACGCTTCACTTTTGGCAGGCCGGCTTTGCGCGCATTCCATAAGTCATAGGCTGCTTGTTGTGCTATCCATAAATCAGCACTTCCGCCATTTTCTACCCCTAACCAACATTCCAGTCGCAAGGCCATTTCGGGAGAGATAGCAGCACGACCATTTAGCACACGCGATAAAGTAGCCCGACTCACGTTAAGTTGTTCAGCTGCTTCAGTTACAGATAACCCTAACGCGGGTAATACATCTTCTCGCAAGGTTTCGCCTGGGTGTGGTGGATTATGTATTTTGCTCATGTCTAATTTTTCCTAATGGTAATCTTGATAATTAACCAGCACAGCGTCTTCATCTTCAAAGGTAAAAGTGATTCGCCAATTGCCATTTACTGTTACCGAGTAATGACCAACGAGATCACCACTTAAAGAATGTAGCTTCCAGCCAGGAATATTCATATCACTTGCTTTTTTGGCAAGATCAAGCCTTATCAATTGTCTCCTTAACCGTGCTGCATGATGTGGTTGAATGCCAGACAGGTTGCCAGTAGTGAAGAAACCTTCAAGTCCTTTATGGCGGAAAATTCTTATCATACTAGATTGTATACCGTGGCGTTACGGGTTACAAATATTACTTGATAGCTCGCAAGCCTAGATTAGCTTTACCATCAAACTCAATTTCCGCCTCTTCCAGTATCCAGCCTTCGATTTTGATATGCCACATTCTTAATAAATCGAGAGGGCGTCTAATGTAGTTTTGCTCCCGTACTCCCTGCGGCTTGTGCCCTTGAATTTGGGCTGCGATACCTGCGGGCATTTCTACCCACTCGCTTAAAGTAGCGAACGATCGCCGTAGACCGTGAAGGGAAACATCTACGCAAGCAATAGCACATGCCTTCCTGTGTGCTATAGCCGGTTCAGTCAATCGCCCACTGGCTGCGGTAGGGCTGCTAAATACCCATTGATTACGACGCGGTAAACTACTCAATAAATGAAAAACATAGGGTGTCAATGGTATGACTCGCTGACCGTCTACCTTGTCTCGAATGGTCAAATTTTTCCATTGGAAATCGCAGTCTTCCCAACGTAGCTGCGCTAATTCTTCACGACGCGCACCAGTTAATAAAAGGGCTTGCAGATATGCGCTAATGACATGGTTCTGGATTTGTCTGATTGCTTGAAACCATGCGGGCAATTGCTCACGCTGTAGCACATCATTTTTAGCCTTTGCTTTGCCTAAGCTTTCCCTAGCGGTTTTGCTTTGCGCTGCATTGTCTGTAACGATCTCTTTATAGATCGAATGTCTGTTACACCAAAAAAGAAAAGCTTTCAGCAGTCTTAATGCAAGGCGGGCGCGTGTGGGTCTATTCAAAGCTTCCGCTTTTGCCCATTCTTCCACCCGTTCACTTGTCAAATCAACAAGACGGGCAGGGGATAGGGAAGCAAGCGCACCAGATACAGTTAGTTCATTGCTACGGCTGCGTACTTCCCCTCCAGCGTGTATTATCTTCACATGATCACGATAATGAAGGTCGGACCATAAATGCTTGCGGTCCTCAATGTATTCTGCCCATACTTCACTTAAGGTAATTTTCTCAAGTCGTTCTCTTTGTCTTCGCGCTTCATCAGCAGACTTTTTTTCTTTTTCAAGTTGACGCGGATCTATCCCTTGATCAGTCAATACCTTAAGCCTCGATGCTTCTTTCCGCGCATCAGCAAGCGGCCAGGATAAAACATCGCCAATAGTGAGACGTAAGGTCTTCCCGTGTAGCTTGGTTTCAAAGATGTACGTTTTTTTTTCGTTGCTTGTTACACGCAAGCCTAACCCTGGCGATCCTGCGTCCCAATGTAGGCTTTGTGACTTCCCTGGCTTGCATTGAAAATCTGAAACGGTGCGTCCAGTAAAGTTTTCACGCTTCATATTGTGTAGGAAACTTGTAGGAATATTGTAGGAAATTTGTAGGAAAATTTGATCAATTCTGATATATTCTAATCAATACGGATGATAACATGATATTGGTTAATGTGTTGATATATATTGAGATTACTGGTTTTTCTAAACAGTAATCAACGGCTAAGAATAGAGATTTTGAGGACTGAAAATCCTTGTGTCTGTGGTTCGATTCTGCCCTTGGCCACCAATAAAATCAAGTAGTTAACCGTTATTCCTCTTTTTGAATATTTTTGTAGATTCCATGTAGGGAAATTTTATCAATACCCATATTAATGGAAGCTGCATAGTAACTTCTTTCAATTCGCGTTTAATCCTGGATAGCTCTGGTTCAAGCTCCCTTTTAGTGGTCTTTGCTGTTTACTCGTCTTGCCTGCTCTCTAATTTGATGTCTATATTTTATGAAATTTTGGGTTCCACAAAATTCAATATGCTCCACAAAAAATCTCACACAAAGCGGAAGAATCATATATATCCATTCTATTCCGACGTAATATATTTCAATATTGCCATTCTAAGGAAATATGCGTAGAATCTCCGCAACCCTACCAAGTTTATGGGTTTTTTATGGGTTCTTAAGAACAAAGAGTAAACTTTCAAAAGGAGAAGAGGACATGGAAGAAAATAGAAGATCAGATGAAGCTGGTTTGTTCAAAGTAGTTGCGGCTGCTACTATTGGTATCCTAATTATCGGGGCAATCGTATTCTTTACGGGAGCGGGTGGTAAATACTAATTAGTCGCGTTTGGGAGAATACTCTATTTTCCTAATCACCTCTTGGCATGTTTGTTGATTAGCATAAAGGTCAAGAGAGGTCTAAGTGAATGCGTTATATTGGCTAGAAGTCGGTGGTATGATACGACTTCTAGCTACATTAATCTGCTAATCGATCGATAGTTTTTTCTAATCTTCTGTATGGATTAACATAGACTGTAAAATGTTGTAGCAAGCAATTGCGAAACTTATACATATCTCTATGTTTATATGAAATTCTTTCTTGCTGAGCTTTTTAAGTCGTTAAATCTTACTTCCCCTGATACACTTTTCTGCCGAGCGAGCTATACGGATGTGCCGCTAAGATATTCATAGTCGTTCGAAAGATGCATCATAAAAAAACAAGATATGCATTCATCAGCTTTATGAAGACAGCCGTGCCGTGTGCTGGTAAAAGATCGGCTTAGTCTTATCCTTATCAATGCTGATTATTTTGCATAGTAATCAATTTAGAGCCTTAATGATCCGGGTTTATTCATAGTAAAATGCTGAAATATCAATATTTGTTGCTTTAGTATCAGGGTTGCAGTTGCGCAGATCACCCGGGTTATCAACTCTTGCTAGGTTGCGTACTTTCTCAGCTAGTTGACATTTTCATCATCCGGCCTAGAAGATACGAGATACATTATATATCTTGCGAGATTGCTATGCGCAAATCGGTGTTCAATCATACTTTGATCTGCTTTGAGTGACAGATTGCTATCAACATTAAATGTTGGGTATTAATGACAAAAGGATAAGGTATGTCAGGTTGGCAGTAACTTATTGGAATTATTATCATAAAATAAAATTCTGTTTTGTTAGCAATTGATTATTGTTATAATAAACACGTTGTTGGTGGGCTTATTCAGCCCATTTTTTATTTGTGGCTAAGCTATGACGTTATATGAATTACTGGATCCGATTTTAGCGGGAATGGATTATGAATTAGTCGATGTGGAGCAATCGGCACCTGGCAAATTATTAAGAGTATTTGTAGATAAAAAAGATAGTGGTATTTCTATTGACGATTGTGTTGCTATTAGTAACCATCTCAGTAGATTGTTAGCGGTAGAAGGGATAGATTACAGCCGACTCGAGATATCTTCTCCGGGTCTAGATAGGCCTTTGAAAAAAGAAAGTGATTTTATCCGCTTTGCAGGGAAATTAATAAAAATTAAATTACGTATAGCATTGCAAGGTCAAAAAAATTTTATTGGAATCATACGAGAAGTTAATGATGGCGTATTAGGGCTAGAAGTTGAGGGGAGATTGCTGCATATTGAATTAGACAATTTAGAAAAAGCTCGGTTAGTTCCGGAACTATAACTATGCATAAAAAATTAGCTGGAGGAATATGAGCCGCGAGATTTTGCTATTAGTAGATGCCTTGGCGCATGAAAAAAATGTTGATAAAGCAATCGTTTTTACTGCCTTAGAAATGGCGCTTGCGTCCGCTACAAAAAAACATTTTCATGAAGATATTGATGTGCAAGTTGTAATTGAGCGGGAGACTGGAAACTATCGATGTTTTCGTAGCAGACAAGTGGTTGCTGATGGCGCTGTGGAGAACCCTGCGCGGCAAATCTCTTTGAGTGAGGCATTACAGTATGATGCTGATGTTAAATTAGGTGACCATATCGAAGAGTCTTTGAAGGCAATAGAATTTGATCGTATTGGTGCTCAAGCAGCTAAGCAAGTAATTTTTCAGAGAATTCGTGATGCAGAACGAGAACAGAATCTGAATGATTTTCTTGAACGTAAAGAATATTTGGTTGCTGGTACTATAAAACGTATGGAACGCGGGAATGCTATTGTGGAGTCAGGTAGGATTGAGGCAGTTCTACCTCGTGATCAAATGGTCCCAAAAGAAAATCTAAGGGTTGGAGATCGCGTTCGTGCGTACCTGCTTAGAGTTGATCGTTTAACAAAAGGGCCTCAATTAATATTATCACGCACTTCTCCTGAATTCTTGATTAAATTATTTCAATTAGAAGTGCCTGAAATTGAAGAAGGGTTGCTAGAAATTAAAGTGGCGGCAAGAGATCCTGGCTCACGCGCTAAAATAGCCGTTAAATCAACTGATCCACGCATTGATCCAATCGGAACTTGCGTGGGTATGCGAGGTTCTAGAGTGCAGGCTGTTATAGGCGAGTTGGCGGGGGAGCGGATTGATATCATATTGTGGTCGGAAGATCCTGCTACTTTTGTAGTTAATGCTCTTGCGCCTGCTGAGATCAGCAGCATTATGGTCGATGAGGATAAGCATAGTATGGATATCATTGTCGATGAAGAAAATCTCGCGCAAGCAATCGGCCGTGGTGGGCAAAATGTACGCCTTGCATCAGAATTAACTGGCTGGAGTCTCAATATCATGACAGTAGAGGAATCACAGAAAAAGAATGAAGAAGAAACCTCTAGGATATGTAAGCTCTTCGTGGAAAAACTTGATGTGGATGAAGAAATAGCGAATATTCTGGTGGAGGAAGGTTTTTCTACACTAGAAGAAATTGCTTATATACCACTTAATGAAATGCTTGAAATAGAAGCACTTGATGAAGAAACAATTAATGAATTACGTAATCGGGCGCGTAATGCTCTTTTAAATGATGCGATTGTTACCGAAGAAAAAGTTGAACACATATCAGAAGGGCTGCTTTCACTGGAAGGTATGGATATGCAACTAGTTCGTGAGTTAGCTGCCAAAGGTATTAATACACAAGAGGATCTTGCTGATCTAGCCGCAGATGATTTAGTCGAAATGACGGGTATTGATATTGAGCGTGCTAACAAGCTTATTATAAAAGCGCGAGAACCATGGTTTAATTAAAATATAGTTACGTCGATTGTCTTGCTTTGAGCTTGAAAATTTAACTATCAACACCAATAACATAAAATTAAGAACCAAAATAAAGTAGGTTTCTGTTTTTTTGAAATGAATTTAGGGTGAAAAAAGTTGCTGATGACTCAAATGACTGTAGAAAAATTTGCCAATGAGCTGGATATGTTACCAGAAGCGTTACTCGACCAGCTTCTGGCTGCAGGCGTCAAGAAGCAGTCGATAGGGGATATTTTGACAGAAAAAGATAAAACACAACTGCTTGATTATCTTCGTAAGGCACATGGATCGATTGACTCCAAGAAGAAGATCACGTTGACTCGTAGGCAAACTACTGAAATACGACAATCGGATGGAACTGGTAAAGCTCGGACCATTGAGGTCAAAGTCCGAAAAAAACGTGTATTCACTAAACCCTCTGAGCAAAATATTGAAAGAGAGGTAGTGCTTGAAGCAGCAGCTACTTCAGCCCCTGTCATTCCATCAGCACAGACCCGAAAACCAGTAATTGATGCGGCACAACAAGCTTTACGTGAGCAGGAAGCATTAAAACAAGCTGAGTTAATTGCCCGTCAAGCAGCCGAGCTTAGAGAGAAGCAGGAAAAAAGAAAAAGTATAATCTCTGAAGTTAAAAAAGAACCAAAAAAAGAAGAATTAATTCCAAAAAAAGAAGAATTAGTTCAAAAAAAGGAAGAACCAACTCCTGCATCTATCCCAGAAGAGATACCAGCTCAAATACCAGTATCTCAGTCAACGCAGGAATCAGCGCAGGAATCAGCTGAGGGTACGACGCTGCACAAACCCGCTGTTAAACTTGAAGATAAAACTGAAAAGAAGAAAAAACCAGTTAAACAGGAAGATTTATGGAAGGACGCGGTCAACAAAAGACGTGAAGCTAAAATACGCGGTGATTTGTCTGGAAATCAAGGTTGGCGCGTTCGCAAGGATAAGCAGCATGGTAAATCAAATTTAACTGAGACACCAATACAGCATGGTTTTTCTGCACCTACCGAACCAGTAGTGCATGAAGTCCTGGTACCTGAGACTATCTCAGTTGCTGCGCTCGCACAAAAAATGTCAGTAAAAGCGGCTGAAGTTATTAAAGTACTGATGAAAATGGGTACTATGGTGACAATCAATCAGATGCTGGATCAAGATACAGCTATGATCGTAGTTGAAGAAATGGGTCATATTGCAAAATATGCGGCACCTGATAGTCCTGAATCTTTCCTTGAAGAAATTAAGGCACCGGTGTCCGAGCTAGAGATGGAGCCTCGTGCGCCGGTAGTGACTGTTATGGGGCATGTTGATCACGGAAAAACATCACTTTTGGATTATATTCGTAGAACACGTGTAGCAGGTGGCGAAGCCGGAGGAATTACACAGCATATCGGAGCCTATCATGTTGAAACCTCGCATGGGATGATTACTTTTCTTGATACACCAGGTCATGAAGCATTCACTGCAATGCGTGCACGGGGTGCCAAAATTACTGATCTTGTTGTTCTTGTTGTAGCAGCTGATGATGGCGTAATGCCTCAAACTATCGAAGCTATTCATCATGCCAAGGCAGCAAATATTCCTATTGTGGTAGCTGTTAATAAAATGGATAAACCTGAGGCAAATTTTGAGCGTATTAAGCAAGAACTCTCAAATCATGGGGTTGTATCAGAAGATTGGGGGGGAGATACTATATTTGCACCTGTTTCAGCTAAAAGTGGCCAAGGTATTGATGAGCTTCTTGAAAGCATTTTATTACAAGCAGAAGTTTTAGAACTTAAAGCCGTTAGAAATGCACCTGCGAAAGGAGTGGTCATTGAATCACGCTTGGATAAAGGGCGTGGTCCAGTTGCAACCATATTAGTACAGTCTGGTACTTTAAAACGTGGTGATGTTTTATTGACTGGTGCTGTATTTGGAAGAGTAAGGGCGATGTTGGATGAAAAGGGTAATTCAATTGAAGAGGCAGGAACATCTATACCAGTAGAAATTCAGGGGTTATCTGATGTGCCAGCAGCAGGTGAAACAGTGATAGCTCTGGATGATGAACGTAAAGCACGCGAAATTGCATTGTTTCGTCAGGGTAAATTCCGTGATGTGAAGCTTGATAAACGGCAAATTGCGAAGATGGAGGATGTTTTTGGTCAGAAAGAAGGCGTCAAAGTACTCAATCTTATTATTAAAGCAGATGTCCAGGGTTCCTGTGAAGCGTTGTCATATGCTTTACAGAAGCTTACTACTGATGAAGTGAAAATCAATATTATTCATAGTGGTGTAGGTGCAATCATTGAGTCTGATATTAATTTAGCTCTTGCGTCTAAAGCTGTAGTGATTGGTTTTAATACGCGTGCTGATGCTAGTGCACGCAAGTTAATCACTTCAACAGGTATTGATATTCGCTATTACAACGTGATTTACGATGCAGTTGATGAGATTAAGAAGGCGCTTTCTGGCATGATGATGCCAGAACGTAAAGAAAATGCTCTTGGCTTGGTTGATATTCGTGAGATATATCGTATTTCAAAGGTAGGCACTGTAGCTGGCTGTTATGTTTTGGATGGTGTGGTGAGACGTGATTCTCTTGTGCGAGTCCTGCGTGATGGTGTGGTAATTCATAGTGGTAGTCTTGATTCTTTAAAGCGCTTCAAAGAAGATGTGAAAGAGGTAAAATCTGGATTTGAATGTGGGCTTTCACTTAAGAACTTTAATGATATTGAGGTTGGTGACCAGCTTGAGATATACGAAATTATTGAAACAGCACGTGTTTTATAACACTAACAATAAATGTAATGCCTAAAGATTATTCTCGAACGCAACGTGTTGCTGATCAAATACAGCGTGAATTAGCTGAATTAATTGAAACTGAAGTTAGAGATCCGCGAGTAGGAAGGATTACTATTACTGAAGTAGAAGTAACGCGTGATTATGCTCATGCCAAGATTTTTTATACAACTCTCAGTAATGAAGAAGATAATACGGCTATTGATGAGGGTTTAAAACATGCAAGTGGATTTTTGCGTAGTCAATTATCAAGCAGAATGAGACTGAGAGTAACCCCCCAACTTCATTTTATATATGATGAGTCAATTGAGCGCGGAGTATATCTTTCACGATTAATAGATAAAGCAATAGGCAAAACCTGATAAATATTTCTTTCCTTGGAAACGATAATCTCCTTTGAATTTACTTTTTAATTAAACGAAATTCCATAAGATAAAGTTGCGGTTGCTGCTATAACTTATTTATCTCACTCAAATTTTCTTTCAAAGTTTAGGGGAATTTAACCTATCAAACGTAATATTAGTGGTGTTTTATTACTTAACAAACCTTCTGGTTTAACATCTAATCAATCGCTGCAAACTGTCAAGCGTTTTTTCGGTGCTACAAAAGCGGGTCATACTGGCACACTTGATCCCATGGCTTCTGGTTTATTGCCCATCTGTTTTGGTGAAGCCACGAAATTTTCAGCCATGTTACTGAATGCAGATAAAACCTATCATGCTACGCTGAAGCTTGGTTATCTTAGTTCTACGGGCGATGCCGAAGGGGAGATAATTGCAGTAGCACGCACGAAGTCAAATAATGAAAAATTAAGTTTGTCTCAAATACAAGAAATTTTCCAAACTTTTAGAGGGCGGATCAAACAAATTCCTCCTATGTACAGCGCACTGAAATTTAATGGGAAACCCTTATATAAATATGCGCGGAAAGGTGAGGAAGTAGAAAGAAAAACTCGTGAGATTGTCATCTATGATTTAGATTTAGACTCATGGATCGAGAACGAAATGTCTATCATGGTGCGCTGTGGAACAGGAACCTATATCCGCACATTGGCTGAAGATATAGGTAAAGCGCTGGGTTTTGGTGGAGCATATCTTACAAGTTTATGCCGCAACCAGGTTGGTAATTTTAGCTTGCATCAAGCTTATAAGCTTGATCAATTCCAGGGCGCTCTATCTCCTGAACATGATGCATATTTATATCCTATAGATAGCCTCCTTCAGAATTTTCCTTTCATTACGCTCGATGACCCAGAATCCTTATTTTTATTACAAGGGCAATTTATAAATAGTAAAAATAAAATTGATTTGCCAACTGGAACCCGGGTTAGGCTGTACGATAGCAAGGGATTATTTCTCGGGGTGGGAGAAATAACAGAAACTGGAGCGATAGCGCCTAAAAGACTCATATCTCATAAGATATAGAAAATCATATTATTGAATAATATGATTTTTTAAACGTATAGCGTAATAAATATTATCGATAGAAATAAAATTAATGGTGTTTCAATCATTTTTCCGGATACTTTTTTCTATAACACAAAGTGTCAAAGATATTTCAGTACGTTATAATGCCTAGATTTAATTAATTGCTAACTATGTTGCAAGGCAACAATCTAGAATGTGTGCGCGGTGATCGCGTATTATTCAGTGGAATCAATTTTTCTATAAAACCTGGCGAATTAATGCAGGTGCGTGGGCCTAATGGTAGTGGTAAGACGAGCTTATTGAGAATGTTATGCGGCTTGACTGTTCCAAGTTCGGGAGAGATTAGTTGGAATGGATCCAGTATTCGATCCCTAGGTGAAGATTATTTTAGTGTTATCACATACTTAGGTCATCTGAGTGGTGTAAAAGATGATTTGACTGCCATTGAGAATTTGCGTATTACAAGTGCTCTTGCTGGGGTAGCAATTGATGAAAAGATAGCCTACGAAATCTTGCAGAAAATGGGCTTAGAAGAGCGTGAAACATTATTAGCTAAAGTGTTATCGCAAGGCCAGAAGCGGCGAGTTGCATTGGCGCGTTTGCTACTAGTGGATACTAAGCTATGGATATTAGATGAACCTTTGACTGCATTGGATGTATCTGCAATTGAATTGATTAAAAATATAATAGAGCAATATTTGGCTCAAGGTGGTATGGTGATACTGACAACGCATCAGGAAATCGATATTAGAGCTACAGTAACGCATCAGTTATACCTTTCTTGATATGTTGATCTGGGTAATTCGACGTGATTTATTATTGGCCATGCGTCGGCAGGCTGATGTTTTAACGACATTATTTTTCTTTGTCATCGTAGTAAGTCTATTTCCACTAGGGGTGGGGCCAGAAATGAATACACTTCGAATCATGGCTCCTGGAATTGTATGGGTTGCGGCATTACTAGCGTCAATGCTTTCGCTTGGACGTATGTTCTCTAATGATTATCTAGATGGAACGCTGGAGCAGATATTGCTTTCACCAACATCCTTGTCTTTATTAGTACTAGGAAAAATGTTTTCACACTGGTTAATTACGGGAGTTCCCCTGGTATTGATGGCTCCAGTATTAGGAATTCAATATGATTTACCTCTTAGTGCACTAGCAGTATTAACGCTATCATTATTATTGGGTACGCCTATCTTGAGTTTAATTGGTGCCATAGGCGCTGCGCTTACTTTAGGACTAAGAGGGGGCGGAGTATTAGTATCATTGCTGGTACTGCCATTATATATTCCTGTGCTTATTTTTGGAGCAGGTGCGGTCGAAGCTAGTGTTGCTGGTCTAGGATTCGATGCGCATTTCTCATTACTTGGTGCTTTCTTACTCGTATCATTAGTTTTTGCACCCTGGGCAACAGCAGCTTCTCTCAGGATCTCAATGGAATAAAGCTCTACTAAAACCTGAAACTTATAAACAAAAATTTAATATGTCGATAAACTGGTATAAATATGCGTCGCCTGCAAGTTTTTATTTTCTGGCAGGGAAAATGATTTGGTATTTTTCTATTGCAGCTGCAGTATTGCTTATTGCTGGTCTTTATATTGGCTTTTTTGTAGCACCGACTGATTTTCAACAAGGTGAAGCATATCGTATTATTTTTATTCATGTACCGGCTGCCTGGATGTCTATGTTCTTGTACGTAGTAATGGCATTTTGGGCTGGGATTGGTCTTGCTTTTAATACGCGTCTTTCATCGATGGTAGCAACAGCTATTGCACCAACGGGAGCTATGTTTACCTTTCTTGCCTTATGGACAGGAGCTTGGTGGGGAAAACCAATGTGGGGAGCATGGTGGGTATGGGATGCTCGACTCACTTCTGAATTAATTTTATTATTCTTATATATTGGGTTTATGTCACTTCAGGCAGCTATTGATGATCCAAGGCGAGCAGATAAAGCTGGGGCAATTATTGCATTAGTGGGGGTAGTTAATATCCCTATTATTTATTTCTCTGTTCAATGGTGGAATACTTTGCACCAAGGAGCCTCAGTTAGTATTACCCAATCACCCAAGATGGCTACAGCTATGCTTGCAGGAATGCTGATTATGTCACTTGCCGCATGGATGTATTCAATTGCCATGATACTGAAGCGAACAAGAGCTATTATATTAGAGCGTGAGCGCCATACTACATGGGTAGCAGAATTAAAGGGAACTAAACGATGAATTGGAATAGTTGGTCAGAATTCTTTTCAATGGGTGGATATGGATTCTATGTTTGGGGCTCATATTTAGTATCGGTTATTTGTATCGCTGGTGAAATTTGGTTGCTATCAAATCGCTGGCGAACTTTGCAAAAATCTCTTGGTCAGAGAGTCGAATCAACTATAAGAGAGAAAAAAAATGAAGCCACGTCATAAAAAAATAGCGATTATCGCCGCAAGCGTTACCGCCTTAACTATTTCTGCCATTTTAGTATTGAATGTTTTTCAGAGTAATCTAGTTTTTTTCTTTAGCCCAAGCCAGGTTGTAGCCAAAGAAGCTCCTGTAGGAAAAAGTTTTAGAATTGGTGGACTTGTTGAAGAGGGTAGTTTAAAACGCCAAGGCAATAGTACGACTGTTAGTTTTGCGGTAACCGACACTGCAGAAGCAATTAAAGTAGTCTACACAGGAATACTTCCAGATTTGTTCAAGGAAGGCAAGGGTGTAGTGGCACAAGGGAAAATAGCGAATGATGGTATTTTTTATGCGGATGAAGTCCTTGCCAAACATGATGAAAATTACATGCCACCTGAAGCTGCAAGCGCACTAGAACAAGCAGCCAAAGCTCAGAAAGCGTCATTAACTCAATAAGAAAAAAGCTTTTACAGAGAGTTTCTTAATCTCAGATAATTTTTTAAGGAATAGCATAATCATGATTCCAGAACTTGGTAATTTTGCTCTAATTCTTGCTATGTTATTAGCTTTGATTCAAGGAACCTTGCCTATTATTGGAGCTGCTCGCGGTATCCCTTCATGGATTGCTTTGGCTCGCCCAGTTGTACAAGGTCAATTCGTATTTATTGCTATCGCATTTGGCTGTTTAGCTTACTCCTTTGTTAACAATGATTTTTCAGTACTTAATGTAGCTTCCCACTCTAATTCAGAGCTGCCGATACACTTCCGATTTGCTGCCACGTGGGGATCACATGAAGGGTCATTGTTGCTATGGGTATTGTTATTGGCAGGATGGTCAGTTGCGGTCAGTGTATTTAGCCGTCAACTACCAGACGATATGGTAGCCAGGGTTTTAGGTGTACTAGGTCTGGTTAGTGTGGGATTTTTATTATTTTTACTATTTACTTCTAATCCTTTTGATCGTCTTTTACCCTCGGCGATTGAAGGTAGCGATTTGAATCCCTTGCTGCAGGATCCCGGGATGGTAATGCACCCACCTATGCTTTATATGGGATATGTTGGCTTCTCGGTAGCATTTGCTTTTGCTATTGCTGCTCTCATCAGTGGTCAGCTAGATGCTGCCTGGGCACGGTGGTCACGTCCCTGGACGACGGCTGCGTGGGTGTTCCTGACCACCGGCATTATGATTGGTAGCTGGTGGGCCTACTATGAATTGGGGTGGGGTGGTTGGTGGTTCTGGGATCCGGTTGAGAATGCTTCCTTTATGCCTTGGCTAGTTGGCACTGCTCTTGTCCATTCTCTAGCAGTTACGGAAAAACGTGGCAGTTTCAAAAGTTGGACTGTGCTGCTTGCAATAATTGCATTTTCATTGAGTTTGCTAGGCACATTCTTAGTGCGCTCTGGGGTACTTACATCCGTTCATGCATTTGCTACAGATCCTGCACGTGGGATATTTATCCTGGTTTATTTGGTTGTGATAATAGGTTTTTCCTTAACGTTGTTTGCCTGGCGTGCTCCAAAAGTAGGTTTGGGAGGAAGCTTTCAACTCGTTTCGCGCGAGACCATGCTTCTTGCAAATAATGTATTGTTGTTGGTTGCTGCTGGTAGCGTCATGCTGGGCACACTTTATCCATTACTAGTTGATGCATTGGCGCTTGGAAAGATATCAGTTGGGCCTCCTTATTTTGAAGCTGTTTTCGTACCGTTAATGGCGCCTGCTATTTTTCTGATTGGAGTGGGGCCCATTGCAAAATGGAAACAAGCAAGTCTACCGTCTCTGGTAGTCCGTTTACGTTGGGCTTTTGCCGTAAGCTTGGTTTCCGCGTTAATCATGCCCTTTTTTATGAGTGAATGGAAACTACTCGTCAGTCTTGGTTTGTTATTAGCTTTCTGGGTCATTGCTAGCATCTTCGTCAATATCAAACATCGCTTACAAAATAGTGGTGATGGTGGGTTATTTAGCAAATTATCCCGTCAATCGCGTAGCTATTATGGAATGCACTGTGCACATTTAGGTATCGCAGTCTTTATAATCGGCGTAACACTAGTCAATGGTTACGAAACTGAAAAAGATGTTCGTATGGAAATCGGTAATGTGGTTTCAATTGGCGGATACACTTTCCGTTTTAATGGAACAAAAAGCTTACCTGGACCTAATTACAAAGCAATTCAGGGCGATATCGATGTTCTGAAGAATGATAAACAAATTCAGAAACTGTACCCAGAAAAAAGAACCTACAATGCTTCAGGTATGGTCATGACTGAAGCCGCCATTGATGCCGGTTTATTCCGTGACTTATACGTTGCATTAGGTGAACCACTGGATAACACTGCCTGGGTTGTCCGTGTCTACCACAAACCTTTTGTGAATTGGATATGGTTAGGATGTCTCTTAATGGCATTAGGTGGAATTTTATCTATTACTGATCGTCGTTATCGTTACAGCATAAGCAAAAAAGGAAAAACTGAAATCACCGCAGAAACGATTGCTGAAAGTGATAGCGACACAAAACCCATAGAAGTAGAACCAACCATCATTCCAGAGGTAAGAAAAGTATGACCCGTTTCTTATTGCCTCTTGCTATATTTGCTGTTCTAGTCGTATTTCTTGGGGTTGGCCTGACATTGAATCCTCGTCAGGTCCCATCTCCTCTTATCGACAAACCTGCACCTGTTTTCAAGTTGCATCATTTGCATGATCCAGATAAAACCCTTATGTCGCAAGATAATCTGGGGAAAGTATGGTTATTAAATGTCTGGGCTTCCTGGTGTGTCGCTTGCCGTGATGAGCATCCTTTGCTTGTACAATTAGCTAAGGCAGGAATAGTGCCAATATACGGACTCAACTATAAAGATCAATCAGACACCGCTATACGATGGCTTAAACAATATGGCGATCCTTATACAGTTAGTATTGTTGATTCTGATGGTAAAGTAGGTATTGACTATGGTGTTTACGGTGTTCCTGAGACATATGTTATTGATAAACAGGGAATTATTCGTTATAAACATATTGGGCCTGTGACAGTAAAATCGCTGGAAGATAAAATTCTTCCACTGATAAAAGAGTTGCAAGGATAAATTCGATGTATAAATTTGAGGCTGCAAATATTTTTGTATTACAAAAACGTATTGATCATTATTCTAAATTTATAAAACAGCTAGTTGCTGTTTTCTCTGTGGCACTGTTACCGTTAATTAGCTTTGCTAATGAAGCAGTATCTAATGAAGCAGTACCGGTTGCTGAAGATCCAGTACTGGAAAAACGATTAATTAATCTGTCAGAAAATCTACGTTGCCTGGTATGCCAAAATGAATCACTCGCTGGTTCTCGTGCTGATTTTGCTAATGATTTGAGACGGGAAATGCGGGAGCAGATGAAAGCCAATAAAAGCGACGAAGAAATCATAGATTTTTTGGTTGCGCGCTATGGCGACTTCGTTCTTTACAACCCACCATTCAAAGCTAACACAGTATTGTTATGGTTTGGTCCACTTATTTTATTTGTAGGCGGTACAATAGGATTAATCGTCTATTTGAGACGTCGTCGCACACAATTAGAAGATATTCCACTATCAGAAAGCCAGCGATTAAAGGCTGAAGCTTTAATAAAAAAGATTAATAAGGAATAAGTATGACTTCGTTTTGGGTTGTTGCTGGAATTTTTATTGTTGCCGCATTAATGTTTGTACTTCCAACTTTATTGAGGAGTAGACAAGGTAAGGTTGAATTATTAGAACGGGAAGCTGCAAATATTGCAATTTATCGTGACCAGCTTGCAGAATTGGATAAAGATCTGCGCGATGATATTTTATCTAAGGAACAATACGAAAAAAGTAAGCAGGAATTACAAACAAGAATGTTGCAAGATTTGGCGGCATCGCCAAACAATCCCGCAACTTCTTCAATGGTAAAAGGTCCAGGAATTGTCACGACAGTTGTTGTCATTTTAGCAGTTCCACTTACAGCTATATCGTTATATATGATTTTGGGAGATACACGTGGATTGCTTCCTCAATCTCAATTAGCCAGTGTAACGCAAGCTCACGCACAAGCGGGGATGCCTACTGGCCATAACGAAATTAAACCCGTTGTGGATAATTTGATTGCGCGCCTCAAAGAAAATCCAGAGGACATAGAAGGCTGGGTAATGTTAGGCAGAACCTACGCAATTATGGGCCAATTTCAAGAAGCAAGTGCGACATATGCCAAATTAATTGAAATGATTCCTGATAGCGCACAATTGCTGAGTGATTATGCAGACGTGCTTGGCATGACAAATAATGGAAGTTTGATAGGCAAACCTGCTGAATTAATTAATCAGGCGCTTAAGATCGATCCTAATTACCCAAAAGCACTTGCATTAGCGGGCACTGTTGAATTCGAACAAAAAAAATATGATCAAGCTGCAGCTTTTTGGGAAAAATTGTTGAGTGTTATTCCAGCTGATTCACAATTAGCTAAATCAGTAAATGATAGCATTGCTCAAGCCAAGTCACTGGCTAGGCAAGGAGATGATAATAATGCTCCAATGCAGTTGGCAAAAAGCTCAAATGTAAGTACAGACTTACCTACTGAAAAAAATCAGCAATCACAACCTGATAAATCCGATAACACTGCCAAAGCCGCTACCATTACAGGAACCGTCACACTGAGTTCTGCATTAGCCAGTAAGGTATCCCCGAATGATACAGTGTTTGTTTTTGCACGTGCCAAAACTGGACCTAAAATGCCATTGGCTATTTTAAGACTGACTGTAAAGGATTTGCCTGCAACCTTTTCACTAAATGATGATATGGCGATGACACCAACCATGAAGATGTCTAGTTTTCCAGAAGTAGTGATAGGAGGTAGGATAACGAAATCAGGCCAGGCTGTTCCAGCCAGTGGTGATCTGGAGGGATTTAGCAAACCTGTAAAACTTGGTGATAAAGATATTACCGTTGTGATCGATCAAATAATTCCTTAACCACCCCTTGTTAAAGACTAAATTTTAAATACTCCAATGATACTTAAACCAGCTCCAGATTTTGAACTTAAGGCTACTGGTGAGAAAACATTTCATCTGTCAGCATCTTTCGGTAAGAATATAGTGATTTATTTTTACCCTAAAGATGATACACCAGGCTGTACAGATGAGAGTCTACAATTTCGTGATCTTTATTCCAAATTTAAAGATCTCGATTGTGAAATTGTTGGGATTTCACGAGATAGCATAAAATCTCATGAGAATTTTAAGGAGAAGTTATCATTACCTTTTGATTTGCTGAGCGATACAGATGAAGTCGTATGTGAACTTTACGGCGTCATGAAGATGAAAAATATGTATGGCAAGCAAGTACGGGGTATAGAACGCAGTACTTTTTTAGTTGATACGAAAGGGATATTACGAAAAGAATGGCGCGGTGTTAAAGTACCTAGTCACGCCGAGGAAGTCCTCTCGTTTATTAGTGAGCTAGAAAAAAGTTAAATAAAATTTATGATAATAAATGCTTAATTGAGTCTTTTTCCTCTAAGAGTTCTTTATAGGTAGCAAGCATCTTTCTGTTAGATACTTCATTTATCTCTAATCCTTGAACGATGGTATAAACGCCATTCTGACAGGTGACAGGAAGTCCATAAATTACTCCATCTGGGATTCCATAACTTCCATCAGAAGGGATTCCCATTGTGACCCAATCATTTTCTCTCGTACCAATAAGCCAATCATGAATATGATTAATTACTGCATTAGCAGCACTGGCGGCGCTGGATAAACCCCTTGCTTCAATTACTGCAGCACCCCGATTCTGAACAGTAGGGATAAAATAATCCTCTATCCAAGCCTGATCATCAATAAGGTTTATAATTTTCTGACCATCTATTTCTGCGTGACTCAGATCAGGAAATTGGGTAGAAGAGTGATTACCCCAAATGATTATTTTCCTGACGCTAGAAACAGGTTGACCTAATTTTGTCGCTACTTGATATTGTGCCCGATTATGATCAAGTCTAAGCATGGCAGCAAAATTACCTGATGGTAAGTTTGGAGCATTTCTCATTGTAATATAAGCATTAGTATTAGTTGGATTACCAACAATCAATACTTTTACATTACGGTTAGCAACTTTATTAAGTGCTTTACCTTGAATGCTAAATATTTCTGCATTTGCTGTGAGCAGGTCCTTGCGCTCCATTCCTTTAGTTCTGGGTCGCGCACCAACCAGAATGGCAATATCTGCCATATTGAAAGCAACTAGCGGATCATCTGTTATGATGACATTCTTCAAAAGTGGAAAAGCACAATCACACAATTCCATTACAACGCCATCAAGAATATGTTGAGACTGAGGAAGGTCAAGTAGATGTAATATGATAGGCTGATCATTTCCAAGCATATCACCAGCCGCAATTCTGAATAGCAGGCTATAGCCAATATGGCCGGCTGCACCTGTGATCGCAATGCAAACAGGAGGTTTCATTCTTTAGCTCGTCAAAGGATGTTATCACTCATAATAAAAAATTGAGAATCTATCATTAAGCTCACCTTATTATACTAGGAGTCTGCTATCCTTACTCTCGATTTAGGATAATAATTCGAAAACTTTGCATGCTTAACAACTGAATTGGTAGCTTGCTCGAATTACCTACAGACTCATCACAAAACGAATCGAAGTGGCTCCCACCAACTGAGTAACCTAAGAATAAATTAAGTTCTGAAAGGATAGCTATCAAGCTGGGTAGTTATCAAGCCCAGAAAGCCTGATGAATTAATTGTTTGATAGTGAGAGTAAATTTCATTGGGTGTCTGGTCATTGAGACTTTGATGAAATCGTTCCTGATTATACCACTTAAACTAAGTGCTTAAACTTTTCCTGGTTTCCTTTTAAAGATCTCTAAATTCTTTGGATATAGATACTCGCACTTGATTGTACGCCATTGTCATTCTACAAAAATGTTATCATGATAACATGCTTTTGCTATCTATACTGATCTGGATGATGAAAGAGGAAATTACAAGCAGCTATTTAGTAGCAATTTAAAAAATACGGTGCACAACTGCAAGCTGTGGAGGGAGAAATTTGCAAATATGCACCGTTAAGTTCCTATCAATCAATAAGGAGTTTCAAACATGATTCAATTTCTAGAAAAATGCATTCATCAAAACTAAATCAGTAGCTAAAAAACACTACAGCCACAGTATCCTACTTTCTCTATAATGTTTGGAATTGTACTAAGGTACAGGCGTACTAAGGTACAGGTATAGTACTTAATGAAGTGATATTCAAAAAACTGGATTGTATGCTATAGTTGTTTCACAATAATATTATCATGATAGCAATCCTTACTATCCATACTGATCTGGGTAATGGGCGAGGAAATTACAAGCAGTTATTTAGTAGCAATTCAAAAAAATGCGGTGCACAACTGCAAGCAGTGGAGGGAGAGGTCTGCAAATGTGCACCGCCAAGTTCCTATCAATCAATAAGGAGTTTCAAACATGATTCAATTTCTAGAAAAATGCATTCATCAAAACTAAATCAGTA
>NZ_JAWJYP010000035.1:20533-34288 GCF_033063275.1 Nitrosomonas sp. Is37
CCTACTTTCTCTATAATGTTTGGAATTGTACTAAGGTACAGGCGTACTAAGGTACAGGTATAGTACTTAATGAAGTGATACCCAAAAAAAACTGAACAGGTTGTTAAACTCTGACAATATAAATAAAGGAGAGTAATAACCATGAATGAGTAAGGCGCATAATATTCTAGCGAATTCAAGGCAAAACCAGGGAATTGAGCAGGGTACCCATATAGATTCTGAAGAAATCGGAGCAAAAGTATGGTTCGGTCCCGTCTCGACTCAAACCGCAACGCATCCAGCATCACACCAGTTTCCAATCTTCATCATTTTAGATAACCTTTAAGCTTAAAAACTACTTGTCGTAAGAGTAATAATCATTCTAGGAAAGGCATATCTAAATGGAATTACAAATTATTATTGTCATTGGTTTTGCTAGCTTGTTTGTTTTACTCATCCTATTAAAAATCTTTAATAAAAAAAGCAATCGTGTTTATTACCACACTAAAACTTTATTCACTCCTGCAGAAAGATCCTTCTTTGGAGTTCTTACTCAAGCTGTCTCTAATCAATATTTGATTTTTGGTAAAGTACGTATTGCGGATGTTATTGGGATTAAAAAGGCCTCAAATAATAGTGTCAGGCAAACAGCTTTTAATAAAATTGCATGTAAGCATTTTGATTATGTGCTTTGCACTAAAGACACATTGTCAGTTGTAGCTGTTATTGAGCTTGATGATAAAAGCCATTTAGAAGAAAAAACTATTCATAGAGATTCATTTGTTGAGAGTATATGTAGAAACGCTGGGTTAACCTTAATTCGCTTCAACGCTAAAGCAAGCTATCAAATTCCAGCTATTCAAAGCAAAATAATGGCTTCTCTAAATTCTTCTGAGCTACGAGAAAATAATCGTAATGCAATAAAGCATCGTGCTTTTCGTACTTGATATTATTTATAGCTAGTAGAATTTTGTCCAAATCATAATACTTTATCTGACTTCCAAAGTTTCGGCGGGCGATAAAACAGCACTAAATGCTTTGTAATTTTCGTTATGCTGTAATGAAAAAAATGACTAGCAGAGTATCTCACAGATAATCTTCTTCTACTGACAGCGATACAAGGGGATGAAACAGTGCCACAATTGGCAGCTCGTTATGGCCTACATCCGACACAAATCAATAGTTGGAAACGGCTATTGATCGATCAAGCTTCTGAATTGTTTTGCAGAAACAACAACGTCAGTAAAGGAAGCAGGCAAACTACAGATGATTTGCATCGCGTCATTGGCCAATTGACGGTGGAACAACGCGATTTTTTAGCCAGAAAGCTCTATCACTAAGTCTTGCTCAGCGCAAAGCATAAAGATTTCCGGCGACGATGAAGCGCAGCGTAATTACCGTTCAGTGGAGCACCTGTTAGCCGCCTTTCTGTTATTTTCTTCTTACTTTCCGTCATACGCCCTTTGTAAAGCAGCGATGTCAAACTTCTTCATCTTGAGAAATGCTTGGGTGACGCACGTCAACTTCACTGGGTCTTTTGATTGCATCATTTCGTCCATAACAGTAGGAACGATCTGCCATGACAAACCATATTTATCTTTAAGCCAACCACACTCAACTTCTTGGCCGCCTTCGCTGGTAAGTCTTTGCCAGTAGAAATCAATTTCTTCCTGCATATCACACTTGACGATAAACGATATTGACTCATTGAATTTGAAAAGCGGACCTGCACTGATAGCCATGAACTCTTGCCCAAAGAGCTCGAAGGTTACGACGTCTACTGTCCCTGAAGGAGTATCGTGAAGCGTTGTAGTGCTCTTGATCCGAGAGTTCTCGAAAACAGATGTGTAAAACTCGGCTGCTTCTTTGGCTTCCTTGTCGAACCATAGATGCGGAACGATTTTCTGTTTGATTATTGCCATGACATTTCTCCTCATAAAGTTAACAAGTAATTATAGGATTTTGGAGATCAAGACAACACTGGCTGTCTTATATTGTTTAACTAGATTATCAGAGAGTTATCGAAAGAAATTGGCTGACTGGTTTTGGTCAAACTGAGATATTACCTCTGAAAAGCTCTGTTAAATTAAATCACAAATTTACGATTAATGTAGAAAGACCGTCCGCATGAAACATTGATAGCCTTTGACATAATCAGCAGATGTTAGCCAAGACTAACCATTTGGGTCAGGAGGAGGTTAACTTTTTCCTCTGAGAAGATCAACAGCACTGCCAATAAGCCAAATAGCGCCTGTTATGACGCCAATACCAATGATGTAAAAGATTGTCCATATAACAATACCCTTAATGGGATTGAATATCGGCAGTAAGATCTCAAGTAAAGCCATATCGCTGGCCGATTGGGCAGAATGTTGAATGGTTGAGTAAGATGCTTCACTCGTTTGCCTGCTAGCTAAATTTGCAGCTTCCATTCCAGCGATCCATTCATCATGCTCTCGACGTTTGTCAGGGTCAGATAACACTTGATACGAAGTATTGATGATCGCCATGATTCGAGCAGCATCAGCATCCCCAGGATTCTTGTCTGGATGAAATCTCTGTGACAGCCTTTTGTATGCCGCACGGATGGCCTTTGGTGGTGCGTTACGTGCCACCCTGAGGTTATCGTAATGGGTATGGAATTTAGTCATACATGTAGAGCCTAGCAAGTAATTATATAGCTTTCATATATCTTTCATGCTTATGGCACTAACAGCATATCATTCTAAATGAAATGATATACAGTTTTAGGGATCAAGATAGTGCTGGCTGTTTCATATTATCTACAGTGAGATAGTGCAAAATTTATTTTTAACGGAGATAATCACTCATGGTCAGCGGTGACGCGTTTTTTTGCACCGTCCGCTGCACCAAAAGTTAGGAACCGATTCCTTTAAAAATGTGGCATGACAAAACTGTGTCCACCTGACTAGTTGATCCCTTTTTCTGTACCATTTTTATTGTAGTAAATCGTGCCTGATACGGGTGGCAGCCTTCTGCGCCGCTTCCATAATGGCCTCAGGATCCACATCCACCAGCTCTCCTTTTCTTTTCAAGGATCGTCCGTCGATAAATACCCACTCAACATTCACTGGTTGACCGTTAAAGACGATTTGATTGACCCACTCAAAACTCGGAGCAAAGTTGACATTTCCCGGATTGATGATGATCAAATCGGCTTTTTTACCAGGCGTTAGGGAACCAATGTGATCAAACATATCCAGCAGCTTCGCTCCATCCACCGTGGCCATGCGCAGCACGTCAGCGACCCGAGGAAATATGCCAGCTTGGAGCGATATGGCTCGCTGCAGCCCCAGTGCAGCACGCATGTCGTTAAACATGTCACTCGTGTCATTCGTCCCGCCATCAATGCCCAGACCCACCTGAACACCGGCCTGTTTCAACTCGGGCAAGCGGATGATCCCGGAGGCTAGTCGCATGTTACTAAGCGGGTTATGCAAGATGCGCACGTCATGTTCAGCCAGGATATTAATTTCTTTATCAGTGAGGTGTATCCCATGGGCCCCCAGGAGATCTGGCCCCAGAGCGTTAGACTCTTTTAGCACATCAAATGCTTTATCTTCACGTTGTGCAATGTTCTCAAGCAAATGCACATGCAGTTTTACGCCTAATTCCTTAGCCAACTTAGACATTGCGATGAGATCGGACTGAAGCGCCTCCGAGGGGTGGGAGGCGACTTGAAAAGTAGCTCTGGGGTTGGGGTCAATCAGTGTCTGCTTGACGAGCTTCATATCGGCGATGATGGCAGGATCAGCAGTGCCAAGATGCGCGAACACAAGCCGCAGTCCAGAATCACTGAGGGCACGAATATTCCCCCGCACGAACTGGGGTGTAAAGGCATGCGACCAATCGACCGTTGTGGTGATCCCTGTATTAATCAGATCCAGGGTACTGAGCCGAACTCCAGCATAAGCCTCGGTTTCAGTAATCGTGATGTTAGGATTAGACAATGGAAACACACAAGCATCTAGCCAGCCAATGAGGTTTTTGTCAGTGCCGCAGCCACGAATGAGTGATTGCCATAAGTGATTATGCACGTCAACAAAACCTGGCATTACAATTTTGCCCGTCGCATCCACAACTTGAGCATTACTTTCCTGTAAGTTTTTACCTACCTTGATGATCTTGTCTCCATCCAGCAAGATATCGGCATTCTTGATAACTCCCAATTCACCTGCGCCCACCGCGGGATCCATGGTGAGGATAAGGGCAGCGCCACGAATTAAAGTCTTCGAGGATGCCCCTAGTGCCAATGCACAGAAGGAACCTACTATAACGCTCAGAATGAATGAAACCAGAATCACGGAATGCTGGCGCTTATATCTGAACATGATTTCTCTCCTCTCTAACCGTTTATGTGAGACTACCTAACGATCCGGGCGTATTTCTGATTGAGTATTCCAAATCCGAAAAAAATGGACCGAGATAGGCGTACCTTCGCGGATTGTCGTATCCGCTGCCTGCGGGTTGCTGTCGCCGAATGCACCGGCTCTGCGGTCTTGGGGTGAGCGAATGGCTCCTTAACCGTTCACCAACTAACCTGCCCAAGTGTCAAAGGGGATTGGTCCTTGAACGCTTAGCATCAATCAGAAAATTGGTCAGGTTGATGCCATACTCAACCTGCGATAGATTCCCAAGTACTTCGACGCTGCTTCTGAGTTGCTCGCGATCCGCTTTCATCATAAACCTCCTAGTTAATCCAACTTTTGAACCGTCCCAGCATCGCTCCCCAACAAGTAATTATATGATTTTTGTATATCTTCCATACTTTTGAAATTAACAGTAGCAAAGTTGTTACGATTGCTAAACATGGCTAAAGGCTACTTTGGCTGGAATTCCTTCATTTGTGCTCAATATACTGGAAATGCTGGCCTGTGGTTCAAAATCCCACACCCGACACCTTATCCGCTGTCTTGCCGAGTAATCAATTTGACGAATGAAAAAGGGGAGAGCTGGCGATGAATCTGTCTGGTGGTCAAATACTCGTCACATGATCAAAGCCTACATAAAACATATTGAAATGGAGAAACACGGCATGAAAACAGATGACCCCGTTTATGAATGGTGCAGGGATAATGGAACCCTTTATCGAGCTTAAGTCAGTATCTCCTCCTGACTGGTATAAATTTCGATGATGATTTCAATCAACCCTTAAAACTCGTTATAAACAAGTAGTGATGGCAATTAATCAGTGTGGGATATATGAAAAGTTATTTCTCTGCAATCTTAAAAAAAACGATACAGAAAAAAGGATGGAAGAGATCAAATTGTGCATCATTAGAGGGAATCGCAAAAAAAGAACGGTACACATCTATGCATAATACACAGCGAACATTAATAAATGTGTACCGTCGTTCAACATTCATCTTACAACGAAAAGAGGTATAAATAAGACTCATTCTCAAAATGAAAGTTTCAACAAAATAAAAATTTTTTCTTAGTTTCTGTGTCACATAGTTATAGTTTGGCATGTGATCAAGCCAGCGATAGGCGAAGGGCACATAGTCTATACAGTTGGAATTCTTAAATTGAAGATATCGACTATCGTTAAATCTTATGCTGGCATATCAAAATAGCATGAGCGCACTTGTAGAAATTCCGAAGTACTCAATGAAACTGACTGCATTTATGAGTTAAATAATTTTGTGGAAGGCTCTAATCGTGATTGATGAAGCTTATAAACTCTGGCTAGTTGCTGGACGTGCTAAATCCTGCAGAAACCTGCCGTTTAGCCATTAAACATGGTTGGCCGGGTAAATCTACTGCAACGGTGGCTACTACACTATGAAGAAGCAAAATTAATAATCATGGATAAAAAATACATGCTCAGTAAATTAAAATCAATCACTTAAAAACCACTATATTGGGTTGCTCTCCGTTTATCCGAATAGATCAAAATAGATACCTTCATCTATATTTCTCATTTGTACATTTGTACCAGAATAAGACTCGGCTGAGCGGATGAAGAAGCTTTTGTATGAATCGGTTCTCAAATTTAAATTAAACATTGAGAAGGAAGTTACAGGAGGTTTCCAATGGAAAGAGCTGACAAGTTATCAAAAAGATCGGAATTGGAAAGGGTGAAAAGCCTGCTGGCGACACCGCTGGCTGGTGTAGCAATAATTTTATATGTTACGTGGCAAATGGTGATGGAGCAGAAATTTTTCTTGCACACATTTTTTGTGGAGCGAATGGGCGGGCGAGGTGTGGCGAAGCTGCCATTGGGGTATGGAAATGTGTTAGTGCTAAAGATCATCATGTTATGCCAACATCTGTCTAATAACCCTGATGTACTGCGAGATATACGTCAGCGTGTGGAGAAGCGCATTTTACGACGACTGCAAAACTATGGTGTGCCGCGCAGGCAAGTTCTTGCAATAACAGAGTATCAACCTGGTGAAATTGGACCTGATCAGTTTTATCGTGAACATGTCAAACGATCCATTCCGTGCATTTTACGTGGCTTTGTAGAAAATGCCCCCCAAGACTGGACACTCATAAGATTAGCGGAGAGATTTCCAGATGCCGTAGTACAGGTTCTAGACAAGAACACCAAGAAGATGATTAACACGTCACTCAGTCAGATCGCTCTAGATCACCGCCGTAATTTCATCCCGCAGCAATTATTGCTCGACCAAAACCCAGATTTTTACGAATATTTTGGTATCCCACGGTCACATGACTATTTCTCTGTCATGAGTCGGCCATCCAAACCTATTTTAAGTTTCCTCATACTTGGTCTGGGTAGAGGGTTAAACGCCAATTACCACTGTGAAGAAGGTCTCAACTGGTATCAAGCTGTATCAGGATCCAAGCACTGGACATTAATTGAATCCGAATATTCCTGGCTATTATATCCAGCTGCACGTGGCAATGGTATGCGACGGTTTGCAGCATTCCGTGCTGATGAAGAGGGTGAGCCAAGCGATCGTGATGCTTATCCATTGGTGGAATATGCGCCGCGCTATGAATTCGATCTGCACCCGGGGGATGTTTTGTTTTTTCCAGCATGGATGTGGCACAAAACCATCAATCTCGATGAGGAAGGATTAGGCATTACTTGCCGATACAGCGCGCCAACAGTGATGTCGAACAGGTATTTCCGTGGCTTGCAACTACTCTCAGCGGGTTTCTGGAAAAGCTGCATTGAAGTCATCAGCACCAGCATACGCGGTAACATTGGCGATCTAGCCAAAGATACTGCCCACAACGAGCAAGAAACCACACTCTACTGAAAGAATCTGACAGTAGAGATTTTCTTATCAAGAGTGGGGATTATCCTCTTATGAAAAGCTTTCCCACTAGCATGAGCGCACGCAAAAGAATCCGGAGGTTATCCATGAAGGAGATGTGATCTACGAACTTAACAACATCGCGGAAGGATCACTAATCGTTAATCGTCATTGACGAAGCATGGAAGCTGTGGCCGGCGGCAGGGCGCGCAAAAGTATCTGAAGATATCGAATACCTGCGTATGCATCGTCACCACGACCTAGATTTCCTACTGGTAGCACAATCACCGAACCTGATACATGCTGAAGTGCTTTGCTTAGTGGAAAAACACCTTCACATTACGCCTACATGATCAGGCCGCAAGATTTACGAATGGCCAGAATATTGCAGCACACCACGTTTGAAAACATCAAAAGAGCAAATTTCCCATCAAAGTTCACGTCGTCGAGCTTAAACCAGTATCGCCTCCTGACTGATACAAGTTCGATGACGATTTCAACCAACCATTAAAGCTCGTTGTAAATAAGTAGTGATGATAACTAATCAGTAGGGAGTATATGAAAAGTTATTTAGCTAAAAACATAAAAAAGAAATGGCGCACAAATTGCTGGGAGGTATAGCAAAGTGTGCACCATGTGGGCAATCAACCCTAAGTCCAATTTGGTACACAGCGCTAAAGAAGGAGAGAGGATCGTTAGCGGGTGTGTACCAGAGTTCTTTTTAATAAAGAACTCTTAAATAAGACTCATTCGCATAAACAAAGTTCAAATAAAAATTAAAATGATGGCTAGTATCCAGCCTCAAGCCTTCCTCTTGGGCTTGGGGGTGTGCCCATCATCGTGCGTATTGCTTTCGGTACAACAAAAACCATCGGTATTCTCAATTTATAAGGAAAAACAATGAGTATTACTCTGTTATCTGCCGTACCGGGAGGAGAGAAAAGCTCTTACGTGGTCTGGCATGAAATCAAGCCAGCGGTAGAAGCAGGGCGCATAGTCTACACGGCTGGAATCCCTAAGCTAAAGCTTCCTACCATTGTGACCAGCTATGACAAGCTTACCCGTTGGCATGAACGCACCCAAAAGAACCTGGAAGTAACCAACGAAGCAGACGCAATCTATGAACTCAACAACATAGTGGAAGGCTCACTAATTGTTATCGATGAAGCCTGAAAGCTGTGGCGAGCAGCAGGGCGCGCAAAAGTATCTGAAGATATCGAATAGCTGCGTATGCATCGTCACCACGGCTTAGATTTCCTACTGGTAGCACAATCACCGAACCTGATACACGCTGAAGTACATTGCTTAGTTGAAAAACACCTGCACATTACGCCTACATAGTCAGGCCGCAAGATTTACGAATGGCCAGAATATTGCAGCACGCCACGTTTGAAAACATCAAAAGAGCAAGCAGTAAAAAGACCATATAGGCTGCCCGTAAAATCGTTTGAGCTGTACGAATCGACTTCCATCCATAGCTAGCTATGCTAGCTATGGCAAACTATCCCACTGGCATGAACGCACGCAAAAGAACCCGGAAGTCATTCATGAAGCCGATGCGATTTATGAACTCAACAACATTGCCGAAGGTTCCTTAATCGTTATCGATGAAGCTTGGAAATTATGGCCAGCAGCAGGGCGCGCAAAAGTATCGGAAGATATCGAATACTTAAGGATGGATCGACATCACGGCCTGGATTTTCTGCTGGTCGCACAAGCACCGAACCTGATTCATGCTGAAGTGCTTTGCCTGGTTGAAAAACACCTGCACATTACGCCCACATGGGCAGGGCGCAAGATTTTTGAGTGGCCGGAATACTGCAGCACGCCACGCCTGAAAACATCCAAAGAAAATGCAGTGAAACGACCCTACAAACTGCCTAAAAAATCATTTGAGCTGTACAAATCCGCCTCTATCCATACCAAACCATCAAAAACGATACCGCTTAAGCTATGGACTTCCATTGCAGCCATAGTACTCGCGCCGTTACTGGTCTATTTTTCATTTGATCGTATCATGTCACGCCTTGATCCTCAAGAACCAACAACCACCATCGAAGCAAAAGCAGAAATCGAGAAACCTCAAGTCATACCTGTAAACCAGCCGGGAAAACCCGCACCTGTCTTATTGCCTGTTGCACCCACAACACCTACACTGGTATCGGATCAAGTTGACTGGTCAAGAGTATTAACCTGTATATCCAGCAAAACACAATGCATCTGCTATGGCCACAGCACCGAACGGCTCGTCATTCCTGTTGAAACTTGCCGCCTTGCTGCCAAGCATGGATTTCCCCGTAAATCACAACCAGCAATAGCAACTCATTTATAGCCTAGTAGTTAGACTGTAACGGAAAGTAACCAAAAAGGAAAAAAAGGGTTAAAGATGACTAACAGGGTATCTCACAGTGTTCCCTGACTGGGCGCCCGCTTGCGGGATGTCGAGGGGGCGGTGAGTACCCGTCGCGGGTTATACCGAAATGTTGCTAGCTTCGCGTTTATTTTCGCATACTATCTATCATCTTACTAAACCATAACCTCAATTAACCTGGTGAGGATTTCCGGAGAAAACGCTGTTTTTGGAGGAAACCGGAACGAGCTTTATGTTCTTGCTGCTGGTTTTCTTATTTCCTAGGTAAGGTAGCTCACAAGCCCCCCTAGCTGGGTTTTCGTTTGCGGGCTGTCGTGGGTGGTGTGTACTTGTTATGTATGAACCTGCTTACTTATGGCAACCTTTCTACTGCATCGTAGCCAGCCCTAGTTATTCTGAAAAGCTCCCGTTTCGCGCTTGAAGGCCTCACATAGTCTAACGATTCAAGTTCCTCAAGTGCACTAGTCCAGACTGCACGTGAACGATCGCTTCCTGTTTCAATCATATTTTTGCCACCGACTTGGATTGTATGCCCGCCAAGGGTTGCAAAATTTATGATAATACCATCTGAAACGGTGGCGGACTCTTTGAGCAGAAAAGCTGCTTCTTTAGAGAGAGAGGGTATAGCGGCGGTAGTATGGATCGGTTGATATAAATCGCGATTCAACTTCATCTGTAGATGGCGATTGAACTTTAATCGGAAATCTGTGAAATCAACATACGAGTCACACAAACCCTGAGACTGATATTTCTCTTTGAAGGATTGTAATTGCGAGTATTGTGCGGGATCAATGCTGGTAGGTACAACCGGAACTGAAGAGAAATAAAGCATTGTAGGTTTGCCTGTTTTGATGTGCTCTTCAATCTCTTCTATTGTACCACTCGGATATTCACCTGTGGCTGTGCCTATTCTTGTCCAAAAGACACCAACGAGTAAATCGCAATCATTTAAGATTTGCTTATTGATAATAGCCTGTGGTCGATCTCCCATTTCAGGGACAGAATGTGTCTCCCACCCAACTGAAAGTAGAATAAGCTTTCGGAAGTCGGCGTGAGCTATGTTCCACTCAGACAGTACCTCCTGTATGATACTTCGTTCAACAGCGACATCTGATGGTGACGCAATCATAACTTTGAAGACCGTGGCAGTATAGCTCATATTTGGGGTAAGTTTGATGTTCTAGCACGGATTATAAAATATTTGCATATTTACCATGCTTACGACATTATCTGCAACAAAGCTACAGTTTAAACTTGCTTTGTTACCAGCATTCCATCCTTAAGTAGAATGTTAGTGAGTTATAGATATTATGAGAAACTATTCTGTAGCATCATTCCAAATCGACTTTCAAGTATAACTTGCTGTCTGTAAAAATTTGCCCTGATTTCTAACGCTTCAATTTCTGCATTACTTTCTTCAAGCTGTTTCTTCAATAATCTGATTTCACTTTCTAGACTTGCAACAAGCTGGCATTTCCAGAATAGGGCTCTAATTTCGCCAGGTGTAAAACCGCGCCGCCATTCAGGAACAAACAACATATTATTTTTAAAAAAGTGACCCTCCCAATCTTTGCCTAACAAGGCAGTAGCATCACCATTCACATACAGCTTTAATAGCCTGATAGCTGATTCAGGGATCTTCTTTGTTCCTTTCTTCCAGCGTCTAATTGTTTCTTGATTTTCACCCGTTATTTTTTCAATTTCCAGACTGTTTATACTTTTTATTAAGTCGTCCATTCTATTTGCCTCCTTTAAGGCAAAATCATTGCAAAACGAAAATCTGGGTGATGCTTTTAATAGAACGATGTTTAGTATCTATCATCAAGGTTGATATGACTTGTCAGAAATAGGGATATTGAAGGGGAGTTAAACTCTAAGTGATAAATCTGGTTGAATGGATCTTGAGAATAATCTAAAAATGTATTCTATAAATCTATCTGATATTTTCCCGGAAATTCTTCTTCGATAATTACGATTTAACATAATATACATTATACGCAATTATGATCGTAGGAAAAAAATCAGGAGAAAAGACGATTATCTGTCGAATTTCTTCTATAGGCTGTTAGGTTTATCCGTGCGAAGCAGTTTTGCAAATTAGCTAGATGGCGACACAGTAAATGCAGTTCTTCACGATCGACGCCTGACTCAAGCGGGCGTTTTTTAACTGCTACATAACGATAATATTTTCTTCTGATAGAAAGGCTTACGAGCCGCTCAAATGTGCCAATAAAGATTATGAAGTTTAGAGAACATTTCTAAATTCTCTTGGGTTGCAAAAATTAAAAAGAAGATGCAAAGCGCTTCTTTTCAGCAAAATGAAATAATTACAGGTTGCAAGAATCATCAAGTCAAAATAAAAATAATAACGATTTGGCTATGTTTAAAATTTATCTGCGTGATAATAAGCAACGTATTTATAGGTCACTTGCCACAGACGACAAATTCCAAGCTATGGAAGCTTTCGATACAATGATTTATAGAAAAGATTTGGATGGCAAAAAAATTATTGCTATTTTGCTATATAGAAACTCATATGTGGCTTTCTATAGATTCGATGTTCCTAGTGATCACAAAAACAATCTACGAGGAAAAACAAAAGATATCTATAAATCTTTATTACTTATTTAATGAGATGTGTTGTCAAATATGGAGTCCATATCTATGACGCAAACAAGTTATCAATTGCTTGTCTTTTGTCAGTGCTTTAGCCTCCAACCAAGTTTGCCAAGAGCCTAGCCCTAAGCAAGGTGTTTGTGTTTGCGTCTCAGTTTAAAAAACTTGACTGATTGCTCACGAAATTCCTGGTTATATCGTTTTGCGGTAATTGTTCTATTCTTGTCCTCCATTTCATGACTATATTTTATGAAACTTTGGACTCCAGGAAATTCAGCATACCTCATTACTGATTTTGGAGATTACAAACGGATGTTGGCTTGGCTGATTCGCTCTTCTGCTTCTGATTTTCTGCAGGGTGCACCCTCTCCTGGGGTATGGTCCGAGCTATAACTCGCTCTACAGACCAATACAGCAGTCGGGGTGCAATAATTATAGCGGCTAAAGAAACCCATAACTTTAGTGGAATATTTCTAGTGAGCGTGGTATGGATTCAGGCCGATTTATGTAGCTTGAATGATTCTTTATGTAGTTTGTACAGTTTCTAATCCGTGTCATATACTCACTGCCCCTCTCTTTCCGGTGCTTGCTTCGCTGCGGTTCCTCACTGGGCACTCTGTGAGATATCCTGCTAGCCAAGAATTTAATTAGCATCTCGCTTCGGCTTCTTTTGAAAATCTTCGATTCCCGCCAGAAACCTTCACAAAGGAAAGCTAAGATTATTGAAGTCGATTAGCTGGTGGTAATTCAAATCGGAGCGGCTCTTTCTTACCGTTGACAATATCATCAGTAAGTTGATAAAGGTAATTGAGTATAATAATAGAATAGCCGGGTTGCAGTCCTTCAATCTCATCATGGTGATTTTCCAGAACATCGTAAACAACAAAAAGTGAGCCATACTCAAGAGCAAGAGCCGTTTCACGTTTAATTGCAGACGGTGCAACAATTAACTTATCATGGTAGTTTAACTGTTTGGGTATTGGAACAATGACAAAGTTTCGATGTTTGCCGAAGAGATCATCGTACGTATCATGATCGACAAGCAGAACGCCATAGTAATTTTTTTCATTGCAGAACTGGTTAAGGATTGCAGTGTAATCAGGATTTGACTTGGTTTTGATACTGCGTTGCAGTTTTTTCATTATCATTTCCCCATAAAATTGTCGCTACTACAGATGTAGAATTTTTACCCACTCATTTATGTTTAACGGTAAGCCTGCAAATATCTGGAGGGATAACAAGCTGTTCGGCACCGAAACCATAGCAAATGTATTGTGATTTGCTGGATATGCAGCATGAGACTTTTGACCAACTTACTTAGTTTGAAAGCTTGGAATATATATCTGCATATTACAGGCACAAACGCCAAGGCTAAATCAGAAAAAGCACCGTATCCGTATCAATGAATATTAGAAAACAAAATAGCGCAATATCAGAAACAGAATAACCACTAATTAGCCGTCCCTGAAAAACCCTTTTTCTCAACTACTAAGTTGTAGGTTAGGCATATTGCCAATCAATAGCCGATTAATATTG
>NZ_JAWJYP010000036.1:0-33364 GCF_033063275.1 Nitrosomonas sp. Is37
TATAGCAAGATCATCAACTATATCTCATCCTTTGAGAATCCCTTATCGACTCTATTTAAGTGCAGAATGCTCTAGCTCTCCTCCCTTTTTAACAATCTAAGGAAGACCTCACAGATAATTATCTGATTAACATAGATGATCGATTTAGAAGTCAATGACAAAGTTGTAACATTAATATTACGGGAAAAGGCACAACGATACTCTCATTTCCTGCTATCTATGGTCAAATTCACATGACTTTAATCCTGGCTCTACCAGCCTGATTCCTTTGGTTGCTTCATATTCTACGAACAAAAGTGTTTGGGTTTCATTGTCGACGGCTATAGAAGGAACAGTATCGGGGTTGCGTTCTTTCTAGATGATGATAAAACTACGATTTAATCGGATATATGCACGAGATGATTACTATCTAGCAACTTTCTATCACTATCTCCTAGATTTCCTTTATGTTTAGATCAGTATCAATTCGAAGTTAGGCTATTTACAGCTCCACAAAAACTAACATAGAAATAAAATAAACTTCCCCAAAGCAGCTATCGATTTACTACTGCTACCTGGTCTTGGCAAGCGGGATGTTTACTACGACGCAAAAACTTCAGGACTGCAACCTAGGGGCTACCTCTTCAGGCGTAAAAACATTTTGTGTCTTTCGGCGCATTCATTAAAGGTGGCGAGCCTGGGCAGGCAATACTTGGCGCGTGAATTGCTTGTGCAATGCAAGATGGATATCTATTAGTAGCTATCGTATCGCATATCCGCTTCAACCTGTGCAGTCAAGCTGCACAGGTTGAAAACAGCTAGGAATTGCTTTTATGGTTTACTGGACACGATAGGGCTAGCGTTGAGAAAACCCCAGATGAAATCTGTTTGCATGACCAGCATGCTTGGTCGGCTATTGTTATCGTTGTAGAACCAGAACGGATTAGGAATGCCATGATGGCTGCGCGCATAGCCAAAGTCGGTCAGATTGCGTTCAAATACCGAGAGCGCGAGGAAATTAGCTGAGCCGTTACTATTCAGCGCCACACTTGCTCTTGCGTGACAGCTGATGCAACTCGAACCATCCATAAATCCCGCCTCGGTCACTGAATTACCCAATAGCGTCGATTGACCGATCGAGTTTACAAACTCCACTTGTGAGCCTTTGAGGCGGAAGTTACGCCAGGCAATATCCTCTGGATCAGGTTCAACCTCACTCGTGCTGCTACCGCTACCAATATTCAATTGAGTAAGTAGTTTTTCCCATTCAGGACGGATCATTTCCAGCGGATAACCTTTGTCCGGATTGAACACGATACTGGGCGAGTTCAATTGATCGCTATGTTGATTGGGTTTGACATAATTATCTGCAGTACCAGCCGGGCGATTCTTGTCGCTGCTTGCATAGCCGTAAGCATCATTGCAACCTGTGATATCGCAGCGGCCGGACAAGCTAATATGCTCAAAGGTAGTCCATACCCAATTGGGAATATCTTTAGAGGAAATATGGAATGCCACGAGATGATGAATGCCTTCCAAACTGCAAGTGAGCGATGACTTGCTTATATCCAGCGCTTGCAAGTCGATCTGTGTCTGCAGCAATTTGCTGATGTACTGCTTAGGATCTTTTGGCAATCCCAAAGCAACAGCGAGATCATGGTGCAGCCAATTGCTCTTGATCATGATAGCATCCGGCGGCAAATCCACACGGGACAACGCGCCTGGTTTTCCGGCCTGAGAGGAATAATTGGCACGACGGTAAGGCGCCTCTGTCTGCAGATTTTTCTGGTTGACGTTGAATACATCCAACACACCGTTGGCATTATACAAATTATTGGTGAACAGATAATCGTGGAATACCTTGTTACGGACGGTCAGTTCAGCATTAGTCTGACGAATGACTCGACCAGTACTTTCTGCATCAGATGGGTTAAATTTCTTGATGATATCTGCTGTCAGATCCACAGTCTTACCATCAATCGGTACCGCAGAACAGGAAGGTACTGATGTTTCGGCAGCGTTCTTCATAAGCTGTGTTCTGACCATGCGACTAAGGGGATTAAGCGTGTCATGGAATGGTAGACGAGTATGACGCTGCAAGGCAGGCTCACGCGCCAGCTTTTGTGCTTCTTCTCCCAAAGCCTCTGTCAAAACTTTGAGTTTAGTAGCGTACTGAGTGCCTGGATACACTGGACAATGATCAGGATCGTTGTTCGCTGACCCAGGTTGGCAACAAGCATCTTTACCAGGTGCTTGACCAGGTTGACAAAGTGCATAAGGATTCGCCGGCCAGTTATCATTCTCATCAGCCCAGTTTGACCAGAATTTAGCCTGAATTACGTCAGCAAAGAGCTTCCAGGAAAACATATCAGGACAAGTCATGGCAGCGTTACTCAGAGCCTTGCTGGTACTGCTATTGATGGTAACCAATTCACCATTTTTAACAGTCATAGAACAATATTCAGCATCCTTAATGGCAGCCTGAAAATACAAAATGGAATCGATGCCAGTGGGCTTATAATCATCCGCGTGAACAGGTAGCAGACTGCTTAAGGCGATACCAATCAGAATATTAAACAATAAACGAGTTCGTAGAATCATAGTGTCTCACTACAATTAAGATGTAGGGATAGAAAATTACTTGTGAATCATAAAAGAAATCCCATATTGATTTTTCTTCGAAAATAGCGCTTTAAATGGGCCAAATCACAGGTTACTCCCATCGAAGAATGGGTTAGCGTGTGTACGTTAAATATGCCGATACACTAAAACGAATTTTTGCTAAAACCTATTGATTCGTCTTATCGAAACGCGCAAGCTCATTTTCTGTGATTTTTTAAAACTTCACGAATATTCAAATCGCATAGAAAAAAATAATAATCCTCATTAATCCCAGTTTCCAGGTGTTCTTGAGGCTTATTTATGCTTAATGATTCGTTATCAACTGAAACACTGGCAGTAGAAATTCTAGGAGTCGAACCTAACAGATAATAGGGGACAGACCACGGTTTCTAACTAAGCGCTGTTAATATGGAAACAATCGTGGTCTGTCCCTTATTCTACGCGGTCTCCCGCTTAATGGAGATGCAGTCAGAAGATTATCTGACAAAGGGTCATGGCAAGGTCGTTGCGGATTAGTCAGCTTCTCATTTCAGTTACATGCGATGAGTTCCAGCGTTTAAAATTAAGGTAAATCAATAGCAAGAAAGAAGACCAATCAAATTAGCTCTTCTAATCTTTTTAGCAGCGTGTTTGACTAAACATCTGGCTTTACGTATATTTAACTTAACCCTAACAGAAAGAGTGTTTATTTTTCCTATGCGCGGCGCGTCAGAATGCGCAGGAAATGAAAGTACCACTGACTATAATGCAATTATTACAACCTCGAGGTGAGGACGTATGGAATACCCTGCTAATGAGTCAAATAAAGACAACCCGGATTCATCCGCAACGAATGGGGAATTGCTGACGAAATTCGAGCGCGCTACTCGTGCCCTCAGCACCTTGAGCGCCGGTAATCATACTTTATTGCATGCTTCGGATGAACAAGAATTGTTGCACGACATGTGTCAAGTCATCGTGGAAAAAGGCGGCTACCGTGTAGCTGGCGTCGCATATGCGGAACACGATGAAGACAAGAGCATCCGGTATATGGCAGGTATTGGTGTAGACAAAGAGTCTATGGAGGCGCTTCATTATACTTGGGCCGATACGGAAATGGGCCACACCGCGATGGCCACCGCGATTCGTACTGGTCAACCCTGCGTGGGTAGGCACATCCTCACCGATCCAATCTATGCTGCTCCTGCTTATGCCCCCTTGCGCGAGCTTGCGATCAAGCTAGGCTTTGCTGCATTTACCGCCTTTCCCTTGCGCTTGGATGGAGAAGTACTCGGTGCCTTGGGTATGGGCACGATCGAACCCGATGCTTTTGATGAAAATGAAATCAAGTTGCTCAGCGAATTGGCCGATGACTTGGCTTATGGCATTGCCAACCTGCGCATGCGTATTAAGCAACAGGCAGCCGAAGCCACCATCGCGCGCCTCGCTTTTTACGACCCCCTGACCGAATTGCCCAATCGCACCCTCTTACTCGAGCGCTTGCAAGACGCCATTCACACCGCCAAACAACACCACCACGCCCTCGCCCTCTTGCACCTGAACATTGGCCACTTTCGTGAAATTAATCAGGTCTTGGGCTATCGCTCTGGTGATCAATTGCTGCAACAACTGGCTCAGCGCTTGATGCATACCCTCAAGGAAAGCGATATGCTGGCGCGAGTGGGGGAAAGCGAGTTTGCCTTGCTCTTACCCAGCGGCGGAGCTGACTATGCTATTCAAGTCGCACAACGGCTGATCATAGCCCTACATGACTCCATGGAAGTGGCAGGCCTGATGGTCGATCCGCGCGTCAGCATAGGTATTGCTCTCTATCCTGGCCATGGCACCGAAGCCGATACCTTGCTACGGCGTGCCAATGCCGCCACCCATGATGTCTGTTCTGCCCAAGGTGGCTATTCCTTTTATGCGGGAGGACAGGAAGAAGAATCCACCCGGCGCCTGTCTTTGATGGGGGATTTGCGCCGAGCTATCGAGCAAAATGAGTTATTGCTGTATTGCCAGCCCAAGGTCGATATTGCATCGCGGCGCGTGTGCGGAGCCGAAGCCTTGGTACGCTGGCAGCATCCCGTGCATGGTATGCTTGCGACCATGGAATTCATCAAGCTCGCTGAACATGCTGGCTTGATTACTCCCTTGACCAATTGGATGCTTGATGCGGTTTTTAGCCAAAGCTATGCCTGGCATGAAGCAGGGCTGGAGCGGGCTTTATCAGTGAATTTGTCCGCGCATGATTTGTACGATCCGCTGCTCATCGACCGCATCCAAGGTTTGTTTTCCACTTGGGGCATTCCGCCGGAGCTGATCCAGTTTGAATTGACTGAAAGCGCCTTAATGGAAGAGCCGACGGTGGCGTTGGAGACGTTGACTAAGTTAAAAAAACTCGGTACCCGGTTATTCATTGATGACTATGGTACAGGGTATTCGAGTCTGAGTTATTTGCAGAAGTTACCAGTCGATTCAATCAAAATTGATCAATCGTTTGTCATGCCCATGGTAGCAAGCAGTGATTCAGCAGTGATTGTGCGCTCGACCATTGAGCTTGGGCACAATTTGGATTTGGAAGTAGTGGCGGAAGGAGTGGATAGCCAAGCTGTGTGGGATCACCTGGCAGGGCTAGGTTGCGACGTGGCACAAGGTTATCTGGTCAGTATGCCGATGCCGGTAGAACAATTCAGCAATTGGGAAAGTGAATGGACACGAATGTCAGCGTAGTACTTCAGATGATGTTCTGACAGCCTGGATTGGTTCAATCGTATCTATTCAATTCCCATAGAATCTGCATTTTATCCTTTCACTGCTCCAGCAATGGATAAGCACTCTAAAAACCTTGACCGTCATCCAGCAAGGCCGGCGGTCAGCAACAATCTGTCTCCCTGTTTCAGTAACTCCACTGTCCTCACTATATCGTGCGAAGCATTCATTCCGGAACCGATCGATATGAAAAAACACCCTCATCCATCATCGAAGCCGCAGTTTAGACCGCATGCTCCCTGGATCCCGAATCAAGTTGGCGATCGTTGATCATCTGTCAGGCATTGAACCCTCCGTCAATGTTCAAGCTTGCGCCTGTGACGTAACCCGCCTCGGGGCCAGCCAGGTAAGCAACCATCGCTGCGACCTCCTCGGCTGTGCCGTAGCGAGGCAGCGCCATAACCTGTTTCTTGAGTATATCGGCGAACTCGCTGTTATCAGGGTTCATGTCGGTGTCGATCGGTCCAGGTTGAACATTGTTAATGGTGATTCCACGCGGACCGAGATCGCGCGCCAGGCCTTGGACCAACCCTTTGAGAGCGGACTTGCTCATCGCGTAAACCGCTCCGCCCTGAAAAGGCATCCGTTCGGCGTTGCAACTGCCGATGTTGATGACGCGCCCACCTTCCTTCATGTGCTTGACGGCAGCTTGTGTCGCCACAAACACGGCGCGCACGTTCACAGCGAGGGTGCGGTCAAAATCCGTGAGCTTGAAATCGTCAATCGGACCAAAAGCCAGCACGCCTGCGTTATTGACCAAAATATCAATACCGCCCAATTCCGTCACTGTGCGCTCAACAGCGGCGACTACTGCGCTGGCATCAGCGCTGTCGGCCTGAATGGCAACTGCGTGGACTCCGAACGCCTGTGCAGTCTTAACGGTCTCATTGGCTCTATCGGGCGAACTAGCATAGGTGAATGCGACATGAACACCTTCGCTGGCAAGGCGCTTAACAATAGCAGCACCAATGCCACGGCTGCCGCCGGTGATCAGTGCGCGTTTATTCTTTAGTGAGTTCATAGAGTTGTCCTCCTTGTTGAGAAAAATGCAAATGAGCCACCTAACGACCCACGCTCAGCGACTGCAGAGCGGTTCGCGGCAGGCATGACAAGTTGCTTCCAGTTGGATTTGCAGGATTACGTCATCCGGGCCGGATTTGCGGTTTTTCTCCCTGGGCTGAGCTGTAGAAGTGGCGGCGCACATCAGACAGTGCTCACCTGGGGTGAAGACGGTGGCTGCGGCCCAATGCGCCAACTCGAATTCCGGGTGACGGGTCGGTCGCTGGAAGTCATACAGTTACGGTCTTCAGCGAGGACGGTCCCATCCGCGGCGACAAGCACAGAACCAAACAGCTTATCACTCGCCTCAAATGCCTCAGTTGTTAATCCACGCAGCGGCGCAGGTGCCACAACTCGACGGGCGTCGGATCAAAAGATGTAGTAGTCATAAAACACTCATTGAAACTGAATATGTGAGAAAGCGCCTAACACCCTAGCTCAACCGGGGATTTACCAGAGCGAAGCGAAAGCAAGACCGCCAGCTGGAGCGTCTGTTAAGCCATAGCGTACTTCATAAATGACTAAAAAACTCCGGTGCGCTCTGCCATTTGTCATGCAGCCCATCAACGTATGTAATAGGAACTTTTGAAAGCTCTTCGTCAGTTACATTAATGAGACAGCCAAGATTAACTCCATACATTTTCCCAATAGGTGTTTCATTGCCGACACCGAAGCTGCGAACGCCACAGTACTTGCAAAAATAGTGATGATTTTTCTTATTATTAAATAAATACTGAGTTAGCTCTGACTCGCCGGTCAGCAGACGGAAGTTTTCGGGTTTGGCTATCGCCGGCCAAAAGCGCGTGCGCCTGCAAATGGAGCAGTTACAGCGATACGAGCTTTGTGTGAGGTCTAAGTCGGCTTCGAAGGTGACTGCACCACAATGACAACTGCCTCGGTACGTTTTTAGCACGATGAATTCTCCATGAAACCTGAGAGCAATATTTTACAGTCCCAACATAATATTACAACATCTCTGTCTTACAAAAATTCAACATGTCTCAAAATGTCGTTTTATCATCATTCAATTTATCTATCTTATTGTTAATAATGCTTTAAACATAAGCTGGCAGAGCAATGAATAAGGAAACCCAAAATGTCAGCAGAACTTAACATATCACTGGAAATTGTAAAAATAAATTAGTAAGGGCACTAACTAAAATGCACTCGAGAGAACTGTATTTAATGCGAATCAATAAGAGCTAGTTCTACTATCAATTACTATGGTTTTCTTTTTCTTATGATGACTCAAAGAAAAAGTTTTATTGGATATTATATTGTAACTTCTTAATTTATATGGTGCTGTTAAGAAGAGTCGAACCTAACAGATAATAGGGGACAGACCATGGTTTCTAACTAAGCGCTGTTAATTTGGAAACAACCGTGGTCTGTCCCCTATTCTACTGATGAAATAGTAACTGGGAAGAAATGTGATAATGTGGTGCGTATTTAAGCAAAAAGAGAAGAGGACCTGTGGATTAACAGTCTCAACATCACTAAGAAAAAATGAATCTGATTCTGAGAGCCTTACCCACCTGGGTTAGCGATCATATCTGCAGTAGTAATGAGGGAAATACTCTTCGTTAACTGCATAGACTCTTCGCTCATCGCCACTTTCAGTAGAACTTTCATACGATTAGAAATGGATCAAAGTGTTATTTTACCGAGTTTATCTGTCATCATTTCTGTAAACCATAAATTACCCTTATAGTCCATTTTAATCCGATGCATCATCGCTCCCCTGCTAGGCAAGGTGTGCATGCTGAACGGAATCCCAGCAATGTCAGAGCCCTCAATATGTCGAATGGATTTATCAAACTTCAGGATGTAGTCATATCCTGATGGATTGGGATTGTTTTGATCTACATAAACTTGCACCCACAAATTGTCGTCACAGTCGAATACCAGAGATGCGAGTATGTCATTCTTCTGCAGAGCGGGAACGGGATATTCAGTAATCTTGCCGGATAAATCGATTTTACCTATCTTGACTCCAGCTTCTTCTGTAAACCACATGAACGGGCCCGATGGGTCTGGAATGACTGCAATAGGTCTACTGTTCGATGTCAGTATAGGAAATTCTCTGACGGTTCCGTCACCAGAGATATTTAAAATAGCACTGGCTAGCAATTCAGTTCCCCAGATATTTCCATCCGCTCCTGCGGATAGGAATATGGGCATTGCAGCCAGATTGTTCAGTTGGAAATGCTCTACACTGCTATCGGGATTAATCTTACCCACAATACTAGTGCGCTTGCCAGTGAACCAGATGGTTTCTCCGTCCGCATCCAAACAAATACCGTGTGGGGCTGGATTAATGGGCGTTTTTGCACCTTGCACAAATAATCGCACATCGATTTCTTTGACAATTTTTCCCTGGCCATCCAGTTGTACGACCAAACCAAAAAACTCCAGAGAAACCCAAAGTCTCCCATGTTTATCAATTAATATACCGTGCGGACCGCTGCCATCCGGCATCTTGTAGTAGTCGACTACCTGTCCTCCATAATCGCATTTAGCAATTTGATGCATGTTTTGCCCAGTGACATAGATATGCGCTTCATCAATCACTAATTCATGTGTTGAGCCATGAGCAGTGCTTGGCCAATTTAGGCTATATTCAGTTATATTTCCGAATGCTGCTGAAATAATTTTGCTCATAATCAATCTTCTTAAATCAATCACGTAGGGAGTAAGGAGATTTAATTTGCATTAAACCATATGCAAGCTGGCAACTGCACTTGTTATTTATCAAGGCTCTAGACTAGCAGGGCTAATAATATCCGAGTTCCTTAGCAAGTTCCTCAGGCTGTTCTTTCCAACGTCATTCAGATTCTTTTAAATGCAGCTCAAAATTAACTGATACACCATTAAACTTTACAAGACGTCGCTTGGTAAAACTCCAAAATGATTCAATACCGTTAATGTGGCAACACCCATCCCGAGCAAATTCATTATCACCATGAGATATGATAATAGGGGACAGACCACGATTGTTTCCAAATTAACAGCACTTAGTTAGAAACCGTGGTCTATCCCCTATTCTACGACAAGCCTGTCGCAGCAATACCAAGTACACCAACCCCAACACAACAGTGCGAAAGAAGACAAAGAAAATTAACCGCGCGACAATGTATTATGTAGCGACTAGACTACGAAGTAGAGCAATTTGTAAGATAGATACTGAAGCAGCGTGAAGTTAGCAGAAGGTAGCGTGTCACAAAACGTTTATATTAACAATATGAACAGGAGAACCAAGATGAACGTTAAAATTCTCATACTTAGCTCACTAATGATACTGCTTTTCGTAACATCGAGTTTAGCCAGGGTACTCGATGACAATGTTCCATTGTTCCAAGTTCCAGAAAAAGTTCGGCAAACTATCAAGGAATATACGCAAGATGGAATGATAGAAAATGTTGAAAAACGAACGATGAAAAAGAAGGTCATCGTTTATGACGCTGAGGTAAGAAAACCTAATGGCGAGGCAATTGAAATTACAATCGAAGAAGACGGCACTTTTGTCGAAATCCGGCATCCACAAAAATCGAAATCTCATAAATTGAAATAAAAGATATTCAATACTCGTGGATGCGCACTGAGCAGAAAATAATCCGGCGAGAGATGCAAATAGCTCACCGGGTTATATTGGATTGATAAGGTTACTACAAATTCTTTATCAACCAGGTTTGCAAAGGCTTTAGTATTTTTTGAATATAGATTAAAGAATTGAATTCAAATTTATCTGAGTCGAAATCTGTTCTTACCGATAAAGACAGAAGCAATAGCGTTTATTTTGAGGCATATTGGCAAGTAGTGTCCCAAATTGACGCCACATGAAGCTATTGCCGCGTTACTACCCTTGCTTCATGACTCGTTTGAAGCTGGAGTGGCTAACAATGGATGCCATCGCGTAGAAAAACTGCTGCCAGAAGGCTCATGGCGATGGACTGAGTATGAGCAGCAATCTCCCGAATTAAACACATACGATGTCATGATGAAAACGCTAGTGAATCGTATCTGGAGGCTTGCCAGCTCACTTTGGCAATATCAACGTATCCTGCGTAATAAAGAGTCATTCCCTTATCTAAAGCTGGATACTCCAGATGCAAGAAAAGCAAAACCTGAATGTGTAGCTTTGGACTTTGGATAGTAAAGTGTTACGCTGGAAAGAGAATACGGCTCGCAGGAAGAATCCTACAGAAAAACCGACTGGTTTTCCAAAGAGAGAGTGCATCGCACCATAAACGATTGGCAAAAAGAGTTTCGCTACGGGATATATTGTTGCCGATGTCGAATGGCTTAGAGCACCTATGCAGAAGATTACCAATTATCTTCTACATTTGATGAACGCTAAGACCAATGAATTGATTCCAACCTAGCCCGCTTAAATTAACTACAGAAGTAAAAATCACCCGCTGAGAAAATGAATTTCGTTCTAATTAATTTTGAGCAGATAAAAACCTTAATTCATAATTTTATATATAAAAAAGACCAATACTATAAAATTAATATTGGTCTTATCAGAGTTTAATGTAATTTAGGCCACAACTCTAGGGGAAGAATATCTTCTGTTTTTAAAAGTGCTGCTAATTGCAGCAACTATCAAATACCCCACAGGAAATAATGCACCTGTAGACATATCCCCAAATAAAATCAAACCAATTGAAGCCAGAACACTAAGCAAAACAAGGCTAAGAGATATTGTTGTGTTATTGCTAGCTTGATTTGTTCTCATTTATAACTCTCCAATAAAGTAATTTGTTAATGATGGTATTTCAAATCATTAGAATTCAAACTTTACAAAAAGTTTACATTTTATTCACAAATAATTTACATATTTATTTATATATGATTTTTTATACAACAAGAAAATTAGAGAGTAAGTTTTCTCAAGTGAGCAGATCATTGGCCGTCAATTTAAAATATTGAGTGATCACCATTAATAATCTGCTATATATCTTGATGATAACCCTGATTACAAGACGGCTTGGCAGCTTGTGCATAATTGGATTAAAAGGTGTCGAAAAGGTGTTAATTAAAAGGTGTCAGTCATTGCATCTTGCAAAATGAACGAATTAATCCACTAACAGTACTGTAATGAACATTAAAATAGGCGGCAATTTCAAACATTATGTAATGTCCCGTTTTGTATGACGCATTCATTACCGGTCACTTCATGCACTATTCAATGACTGACACCTTTTGTGCTTTACAAGTTTTGTCAATAAGATTCAAAGTAAATAGATTTGGCTTAAAGAGAGAATGAATCCTACCAATGACAGTTAAAAAAGTTTACTAAGCTGGTTGCCAACCAAAACATCCAAGGTGGTACTAAAATTTTTATTGATTCTTGTACCAGCGACCTCAAATTTTTTGGGTCTCCTGTCGCAGTCAATGTCAGATCTGATATTTTCCATAACAAAGGAAGAGTTACTGATATTAGCAATATCACTACTAACTCTAACATTAATAGCATTAACGATCTCCTTCATTATAAAAACAGAAGATGTCAGTCAGATTCTATACAAATAGTTGCATTCCGATAATAAATTTTCTAGCATTCCAACAAGATAATAGAAGCAGATTCAAAGATGCCATACACAGGCGCGGTACATAGTTATAGTAAGGAGATATGAAACAACTAACTATGTGCCGCAGTGGAGTCAGCTTAAAACTAAGAACAGGTACACATCTGCAACGATGGTTTGAGGACATTAGCAGAAATATACCACTACACTCCTAGAATTTAAGGGTACATTGATTAGTGTTACCTTAAACAAAAAAATTCAAAAAAATCAGGAGAAAATAAAAAAATGGTGCACAGCCGGGAGGAACGAATATGAGCGCGCCATGCACCACACAAGAGGAACCATTTAAAAAAGTACACAACTGCCATATGATGCTATGGGAGGACATCAACAGATGTGTACCGTGACTCTCACAGATTAGTAGGAGTTTTTTTAAGAATTGCCCTAAATAAAAAAAGTTCAAAAAACTTAGACGTCTAGTAGCGCTCAAATTCAAATCATTAAAGCGTAAGGGCAGTCATGGAGAAACATAATAACCCGGCGAGCAGACCACGATACTCGCTGGGTTATAGAGGATTATGATAGGTATTAATACAATGACATTAATACAGATTCTTAAAAGGTGTCAGTCATTGCATCTTGCGAAATGAACGAATTAACCCACTAACAGTACTGTAATGAACATTAAAATAGGCTGCAATTTCAAACATTGTGTAATGTCCCGTTTTGTATGTCGCATTCATTGCCAGTCACTTTATGGGCTATGCAATGACTGACACTTTTTCTTTCTTTACGTTAGCTCCACAAAGCAAAGTAGCAATATAGTAGCAATGAGGAATTATCAATGATTGAATAGCATTATAATTTATTGTTTTATTGGTGCTGTTGAGAGGAGTCGAACCTCCGACCTACTGATTACGAATCAGTTGCTCTACCAACTGAGCTACAACAGCGTTTTGAATTGCTGACAAACGCCGGATTATAGAGGTTTAAGAAGCTGCGAGCAATTATAAGTTTTTTAATAACTAAATATATTAACAATAAAATCCAGGAATTATCAGATTAAATAATTGAACAAAATAATTTCTCAATAATTTCGTTTAAATTCCCTGATTGTCCTCAAAAATCTGTACATTTTCAGCAAAAAAAGCCATAATTTTATGATGACATTTAGAAACATATCGGCTAAAAATATTCTGGTTATCCATGGACCAAACTTGAACCTTCTGGGTAGACGGGAGCCGGAAATCTATGGCAAAACGACTTTAGACGATATTAACAGAAAATTATCTGCAGTATCGCTGGCTGCTGAAGTGAGGCTAGAAGCTTTTCAAAGCAATAGTGAAGGTGAATTAATAAACCGGGTGCAACAAGCAATGCATGATGAAACCGATTTCATCATAATCAACCCAGCAGGTTTGACTCATACCAGCATTGCTTTACGTGATGCTTTGGCCGCAACAGGATTGCCTTTTATTGAAATACATCTTTCTAATATCTATGCACGCGAGGCATTTCGTCAGAAATCATACTTCTCTGATCTTGCAATCGGCGTAATCAGTGGCTTAGGGGCAAAAGGCTATGAACTGGCATTACAGTTTGCTTTACGTGAGCGATAGTTTCCAGCTAAATCTTTTAATCACTAGCATATGCTTTGATTAAGCATCAATCCAAAATCTACACAAGGCTAACGATAAAGAATAATAAATAATACAATGAATTAATAATATGTAGTAATATGCCGCCGCCACTTATTCAAATACGCATTGATGGATCACTTTGTTAGCAAAGAACATAAATTCTATTTTGTTTTTAAACTAAATCTTGCAAACCTTAACGATAGATCATGTTTCAGGTTTAATTCGAGATTACTCGTGAACGGGATGTTTCCGGGAGGCTGTATATGGATCTAAGAAAGCTAAAGAAACTAATTGAATTAGTTGAAGAATATAATATCACCGAGTTAGAAATTACTGAAGGTGAAGAGAAAGTTCGCATCAACAAATCTGGCTACTCATCGCAGAATTATGCAGTCATGCCTCAATTTTACCAAGCTGGTGCTGCCCCAACAGTAAGTGTGCCGACCAATGCAACTGGGGCTGTTTCAACGGAAACAGAAACCAAACCAAGTTTACCGGAAGGGCATATTGTAAAATCACCGATGGTAGGTACTTTTTATCGTGCTTCCGCACCTGGGGCAAAACCTTTTGTAGAAACCGGGCAGACTGTTAAAGTGGGTGATACCTTATGCATTATTGAAGCAATGAAACTTCTTAATGAAATAGAAGCCGATCAAGCTGGTGTCATCAAAGCCATTTTGCTTGAAAATGGACAGCCAGTTGAATATGGTGAGCCTTTATTTGTAATCGGGTAATTTTTTAATCATCCACTCTTTTGACTTAGCCTTCCAGATTTCACCTCAAATATGTTTGAGAAAATACTTATTGCCAATCGTGGCGAAATTGCCTTGCGTATCCAACGTGCATGCCGTGCCATGGGAATTAAAACCGTTGCAGTTCATTCTGAGGCCGATGCTGAAGCCAAGTATGTCAAACTTGCTGATGAATCCGTATGTATCGGTCCTGCCCCATCAAGCCAGAGCTATCTCAATGTACCGGCTATTATCAGTGCGGCAGAAGTAACAGATGCCGAAGCCATTCATCCAGGTTACGGTTTCCTCTCAGAAAACGCCGATTTTGCTGAAAGGGTAGAAAAAAGTGGCTTTGTCTTCATAGGACCACACCCGGAAACCATACGATTAATGGGTGATAAAGTCAGTGCAAAAAATGCCATGAGGCAAGCAGGTGTTCCCTGTGTTCCTGGCTCAGATGGTGCATTACCGGAATCGATAGAGGAAATCAAGAAAATCGCTAAAGCGATAGGCTATCCCATTATTATCAAAGCTGCTGGTGGTGGTGGAGGGCGAGGTATGCGCGTAGTACACACGGAAGCTGCCCTCTCCAATGCAATTATCACAACGCGGAATGAAGCTCAAACAGCCTTCGGTAATCCAACCGTATATGCAGAAAAATATCTAGAAAACCCTCGGCATATTGAATTTCAGGTATTGGTCGACGACTACGGCAATGCTGTTCATCTAGGTGAACGGGATTGCTCCATTCAACGTCGCCATCAAAAAATTCTTGAAGAAGCTCCAGCAACAAATATTCCTGCACGACTACGGGATAAGATTGGCGAGCGCTGCACGGAAGCCTGTCGTCGTATCAATTATCGTGGTGTTGGAACTTTTGAATTTCTTTATGAAAACAATGAATTCTATTTCATTGAAATGAATACACGCTTACAGGTAGAACATCCGGTGACAGAAGCGGTTACCGGCATTGATCTCGTTCAAGCCCAGATTCGTGTTGCTGCAGGAGAAAAACTCGCATTACGGCAAAAAGATATCGTGATCAAAGGACATGCCATTGAATGCCGCATTAATGCCGAAGATCCCTATAAGCTAACGCCATCGGCAGGTCGTATTACTCAGTATCATGCCCCCGGCGGTCCGGGTATTCGGGTTGATTCTCATGTTTACCATAACTATATGGTGCCTCCTTATTATGATTCCATGATTGGCAAAATCATCGCTTATGGAGATGATCGGGATCAAACCATCGCCAGAATGCGTATTGCACTTTCAGAAATGGTGGTTGACGGTATCAGAACGAATATTCCCCTACACCTTGATCTGTTATCCGATACAAATTTCCTTAATGGTGGTGTTTCGATTCATTATCTGGAACACAAGCTTGCTTTGCATAATAAAGCAACTAAGGAAAATGGTTAAACGATCTTATTGAAGTTACCCACAGTTAAACCTAAAAACTACAGTTGACTGCTTGATTAGAGAGTTAGGCCCATGACATATAGAGGCATTCTCGAAATTTTCTCATTCACTAGAATAGTAAGGCCGCTACGAGGTGCATCATATGTCGCTCCATGCGCGAATGCGGCGTTGTTCTTCGTTGCAGGGAATGACCCTGCGGCCTCATCGCGCCTTGCCTCGCATCTGGATCACCACACGCTCCACTCCGTCCAACTACGGTTTTTAGGTTAAAATGTCTTGGGTATCACTTACCATTGAAGTCAACGCGGTGCATGTTGAAATTTTAAGTGACACACTATTCGAGCTAGGTGCATTATCCGTTGATATCCATGATGCTGCCGCCGGTACCGAACAAGAGCAGCCTTTGTTTGATGAGCCAGGCGAACTCACGGGCGAAATCTGGGCAAAGACTGAAGTCACCGCATTATTCGAGCAAAATGCAGATATTCCAATCATTATGCAAATGGTTACAGAAGCACTGCAGCTTGCAACTCAGCCTGAGTACCGTTTATCTCGCCTGGAAGAGCAAGACTGGGTCAAATTGACGCAAGCACAATTTGACCCAATCAAAATATCATCACGATTATGGATTGTTCCAACCTGGCATCATCCCCCTGATCCAACAGCAATCAATCTGATTCTTGATCCAGGACGAGCTTTTGGTACTGGCAGCCATCCCACTACTCAACTTTGCCTCTCCTGGTTAGACAGGAATGTGCTATCTGGTGAAACTGTACTCGATTACGGATGTGGCTCGGGTATACTGGCAATTGCTGCACTAAAGCTGGGCGCAAGTAACGTGTTAGGTATTGATATTGATGCCAATGCTATTGAAGCAAGTCGCGACAATGCAGTACTCAATCGTTGCGATCCGGAAAGAATACTATTTTCCACAACATTAGATTTATCCCGAACCAATACGAAAGAGCATAGACTAATTGATAAGGTAGTCGCAAATATCCTGGCTAACCCATTAATTATGTTAGCTCCCATATTGATGAATGCCTTACGCAAAGGTGGCTATATAGCACTCTCTGGTATTCTCAAGGAGCAGGCTGGCGAAGTCATCGATACTTACCGGCAATGGTTTGAAATGGATATTGCCGATAAAAAAGAAGACTGGGTGCTGTTGACCGGGATAAAAAAATAACTGCTTTTCTTTAGGGATCTTGAAACTTTTGCAACAAATAGTGAAATCAATATCAAGCTTTATGTTGATAACAGTGAGCTAAGCGCAATGGATTACTAACTGCCGCCGCTCTATCCATTATTCTCTTCACAATAATTCTATTTCCAAATCAAGCATGACGCGAAGGCGAACCGCAGACAGTATAAATAATACGGCAAGGAGAGCCGACAAAGTCAGGTTTGATTTAGAAATGGAATAAGGTGAAGAAAACTACCTATTACCCTCTCGCAAAGCGAGCTGCAGAGAAGTTGAAGGGCTAATAGTCACTTCCCCAAGCCATGTTGCAGGAACCATAGGGTATAATCAGCCATTTTGTATTTAACAGAAACATCATTCCATCATGACTCATCTTCGCACTGCTTTATTGGAAAACCTGCTTGCTCGTCGCATCCTGCTTTTAGACGGTGCGATGGGAACAATGATCCAAAGCTACAAATTGAGCGAAACTGATTATCGAGGGAGCCGTTTTGCAGACTTTCCTCATGATCTTAAAGGCAACAATGATTTGTTAACGCTGACGCAACCCCAAATCATTCGTTCGATTCATAGGGGTTACCTGGAAGCTGGTGCCGATATCATTGAAACCAATACATTCAACTCCAATGCCCCTTCGATGGCTGATTACCATATGCAAGAGTTGGTATATGAATTGAATTTTGCAGCAGCAAAATTAGCGCGTGAAGAAGCGCTTGCGATAGAAGCTAAAACACCGGATAAACCTCGCTTTGTTGCAGGGGTCATCGGGCCGACGACCAAAACGGCTTCTATTTCACCGGATGTGAATGATCCCGGTTTCCGTTCAATCACTTTCCAACAGCTTGTGACGGATTACTCGCAATCCATACAGGGGTTAGTTGAAGGAGGTGCCGACATTCTGCTGGTGGAAACCATTTTCGACACACTGAATGCTAAAGCAGCATTATTTGCGATTGAGCAATACTTTGACAAAAATAATATTCGCCTGCCTGTAATGATTTCGGTAACGATTACCGATGCTTCCGGGCGTAATCTTTCTGGACAAACACCAGAAGCATTCTGGAATTCGGTCAGACATGCTCAACCCTTGTCAGTGGGCATTAACTGTGCATTGGGTGCCGAATTGATGCGTCCTTATGTTGAAGAACTCTCCAATGTGGCTGGGGTATATACCAGCGCTCACCCCAACGCCGGTTTACCGAATCCATTGTCTGAAACAGGTTATGATGAATCACCCGAATATACTGCAAGTCTGATCAAGGAATTTGCCCAATCGGGTTTCGTTAATATTGTGGGTGGCTGCTGTGGCACGACACCTGACCACATTAAAGCCATCGCTGAGGCAGTAGAGGATATTGCACCACGAAAAATTCCGGATATACCCAAGAAACTCTGCTTGTCTGGCCTGGAACCACTTAATGTGAGTGATGACTCACTATTCGTAAATGTGGGCGAGCGTACCAACGTGACCGGATCAAAGGCCTTTGCCCGTCTGATACTCAACGACAATTATGCGGAAGCATTAAGTATTGCGCGCAACCAAGTCGAAAATGGTGCGCAAGTCATTGATATCAATATGGATGAAGCCATGTTGGATTCACAAAAAGCCATGGTTACCTTCCTCAACTTGATTGCAGCGGAGCCGGATATCTGTCGCGTACCCATCATGATCGATTCCAGTAAATGGTCAGTGATTGAAGCTGGTCTACAATGTATTCAAGGTAAAGCCATTATCAATTCCATCAGCTTAAAAGAAGGTGAGGAAGAATTCATTTACTACGCCAAGCTTGCGCGCCACTATGGTGCAGCAGTCATCGTGATGGCCTTTGATGAAAAGGGGCAAGCTGACACATTAGCGCGCAAAGTTGAAATCTGTACGCGTAGTTACCGTGTATTAGTCGACCAAGTTGGCTTCCCACCAGAGGATATTATTTTCGATCCAAATATTTTTGCTGTAGCAACTGGTATCGAAGAACATAACAACTACGCACTCGATTTCATTGAAGCCATCCAGGCTATCAAACAAACTTTGCCTTATGCCAAGATCAGCGGTGGCGTTTCCAATGTTTCCTTTTCCTTTCGTGGAAACGAGCCGATCAGAGAAGCCATTCATACCGCGTTTCTTTACCATGCCATCCAGGCTGGCATGACTATGGGTATCGTCAATGCAGGTCAATTAGGCGTATATTCTGATATTCCCAAAGATTTACTTGAGCGGGTTGAAGACGTTCTGCTTAACCGCCGCCCAGATGCAACCGAGCGTCTGGTTGAATTTGCCGAAAATTTCAAAGGACAGAAAAAAGAACAAGTTGAAGATCTCGCCTGGCGTAACGAACCTATCCGCCAACGATTAACGCATGCTCTCGTCAGAGGGATCGGTACCTATGTTGAGGAAGATACTGAAATCATCCGGCAGGAGATAGAAAGTAAAGGGGGACGACCGATAGAAGTAATCGAAGGCCCCCTGATGGATGGTATGAATGTGGTAGGCGACCTGTTTGGCGCTGGGAAAATGTTTCTGCCGCAGGTAGTCAAATCTGCACGCGTCATGAAACAGGCAGTTGCATACCTTCTTCCCTACATCGAGGCTGAGAAAAAAATTTCCGGTGACGCTAAACCCAAGGGAAAAATCGTTGTTGCCACGGTGAAAGGCGATGTCCATGACATCGGCAAAAATATTGTCACAGTCGTCCTCCAGTGCAATAACTATGAAGTCATCAACATGGGCGTGATGGTGCCCAGTTCGCAAATCCTGGAAACAGCGCGTAATGAAAAAGTTGACATTATCGGCTTATCTGGCTTGATCACACCGTCTCTCGAAGAAATGGCACATGTAGCTAAAGAAATGGAGCGGGAAGGGTTTACTATTCCTCTTCTCATTGGGGGTGCTACGACTTCGCGCGTGCATACTGCCGTTAAAATTGCACCGCACTATAGCGGGGTTACGGTGTGGGTGCCTGATGCAAGCCGGGCTGTTGGCGTATGCAGCCAATTAATGTCTCGGGATCAGCATATCGCGTATAAGCAGGAAATCAAGGCAGAGCAAGAGAAAATCCGCACTCAGCAAAAAAGCAAAAAAGGGCCCTCGCAATTATTATCCCTTGCTGAAGCACGTGCAAATGCGTTGAAAATAGATTGGCAGCATTACACGCCCCCTGAGTCAAGCTTCGTAGGTATTCGCACCTTGAAGAACTATCCTCTAGAGACATTGGTTCCTTACATTGATTGGACACCCTTTTTTCAGGCATGGGAACTATCAGGACGCTATCCAGCCATTCTGGAAGATGAAGTGGTCGGCGAAGCTGCCAGCAATCTATTTCACGATGCGCAGAACATGCTGAAGAAAATCATTGAACAAAAATGGCTCACAGCCAATGCCGTCATCGGGCTCTTCCCCGCCAACTCAGTCAATCATGACGATGTCGAGATTTATTCGGATAAATCCCGTACTAAGGTGCTGATGACTTATCACACCTTACGGCAGCAAACGGTCAAACCCGCAGGGCGTCCTAACCTCTGTTTAGCAGATTTTATTGCGCCTAAAGAAAGTGGCGTCATCGATACGATTGGATTATTCGCAGTCAGTTCTGGCTTTGGCATCGATGAGCGAATAAAAGCTTTCGAAGCTGCCAATGATGATTATAGTGCCATTATACTGAAGGCATTGGCTGATCGCCTGGCTGAAGCATTTGCCGAACACATGCATGCACGCGTGCGGCGAGAATTCTGGGGTTATGGCAAAGATGAAACTCTCACCAACGAACAACTCATTAATGAAGAATACCAGGGAATTCGCCCCGCCCCGGGCTATCCAGCCTGTCCCGATCATACCGAAAAAGGGCCTTTGTTTGCCTTACTCGAAGCTGAAAAACGAGCAGGTATCATCATCACTGAATCTTATGCCATGGTCCCAACCGCGGCCGTATCCGGTTTTTATTTCTCACATCCGGAATCTACTTATTTCGCCGTAGGTAAAATTGGTAAAGATCAAGTAGAAGATTACGCCAGCAGAAAAGGCTGGACGATTGATGAAGCGGAAAAATGGCTTGCCCCCATATTGGCATATGAGCGCTGAGCGCTCAGCCGCATTAAACGATATAGTGACTATCAGAGCAAGTCCGCGCCAGGATGATAGAAATCATGGGGCAACTTCTATCTGGGATGATCCGATGTTTTTTGCGCGTGATAACGCTTCATCAGCCCGCTTAATCACCGCATGCTGATGCTCATCGGCTTGACGTAATGCCACCCCGCCACTAAAAGAGATCGATACCGGTTGATTATCTGCATTTAGTATAGGTCTGTTAGCTAAAGTACGCTGCAATCGCTGTATCACACGCACCGCCTCATCGATCTCAGTATCGGGCAATAAGATAACAAACTCTTCACCACCATAGCGGGCAACCACATCGGTTGGACGCAACGCATTCATCATCATTCTCGCCAAAGAGATCAGAACATTGTCACCGAATGGATAACCATAAGTCTCATTAATTTCCTTAAAGTTATCGAGATCGATCAGTATCACGCATAAGGGATTTTTGCTCCGGTCAGCACGAGCAGTCTCACGTATAAAATGTTCATCCAATCCACGTCGGTTAAACAAGCCAGTCATCTGGTCGGTATGTACCAGCTCTCTGATGAGTGCCAGTTCATGTTTCAGAGATTCAATTTTCTGCTCAGCATCAGAGACTTCTTGCCGCGTATTGGACATCTCATCGCTTTGATGCAAATCCCTGGTTTCAGACAATACAGCATCCAGAATTCTAATTATTTCATTAACATCATGAGTTTTCCTGATCTCCCGGGCATACTGCTCAGCGTGCTGATAATATTCATCAATGGTTAGCAACGATTTGCTACTTTCTTCACTTGCTTCGTTTTCCTCTCCAACTTCGGCTGACTTAACCAGTCTTAATCCCTTTTCACTCAAAGTTTGCATGATAATGTGACCCCCCATTGATAACACCACGAATAGGATGATTATTCCTGACAAGCCCAAGCACTGATTAATTAGGAAGGAAAAGCCGTCGCAGGATAATCTACCATGGTCTGTAGACTAGCAAATTCAGTATCATTCATTAAATGAAATTGAAACGGAAATCTTGCTTTGTTTTAAATTTACTCCGACCTCAGTCAAAAGTAAAAACAGTTACAGATCCTTGACAGGATAAATTAAGTGAAACGCAGGGATGAGGTAGGTACCGAAAGGAATGCGCAACCTTTACCGAGTAGCTTGCGGCGCTAGCAAACTACCGGATTACAGACTCTCAGGCTAGTCGACCAGATTGTGCTTGATCGCGTAACGTACCAATTCAGAATTATTCGTCAGTTTAAGCTTTTCCATGAGGCGAGCACGATAAACACTGACCGTTTTTGGGCTCAAGCACATAGTGGTAGAAATTTCCGAGAGTGACTTACCTGCTGCAATTAAGCACAATGTCTGATATTCCCGATCAGATAAGCTGGCATGTAATGGTTGTTCAGTATCTAATGTAATTGCGTTAGCCAGCTCCTGCGCAAGGGATGGAGTTATATACTTGCGCCCCGCTGCAACCTGACGAATCGCTGTCACCAGTTGCATTGGCGCACTTTGTTTACTCAAATAACCGGCCGCACCGGCCTTAATTGCGCGTATCGCGAATTCACTTTCGTTATGCATGCTAAGCATTAATATCGTGAAGTTAGGCTGATCTTTTTTAATCTGTTTGAGCACCTCAATACCATTTCTGTCAGGTAATGAAATATCCAGCAGCATCACATCAAAAACTTGCTGACGTGCGATTGTGATCGCCTCAAAGCCGGTTTCTGCTTCACCGGCTACACTAATATCATCCGTCTCACTTAAGATCTGCTTCAAACCCTGGCGTACGATGGCGTGATCATCAGCAATCATCACACGTATCATTCTACCCTCCTTCGCCTATTATTATTCAATACTTGATATGGCTTACAAAGTTTACTGCTCTTTACCATTAACTGGAATCTGGATTATCACACAAGTTTCCTTTTCGGGTATCCCGTTAACATAAAGATCTCCGCCCAATTGTTGACAACGTTCCCGGATCCCACGTATTCCAAAAGATCCTGGTTTGTTTATATCTGACTCCCTAATTCCACGTCCATTATCAGTGGCCTCCAGGAATATCCACCCCTCTCTCTCAAACAGCTTGACTCTGACGTTCAATGCACCAGCATGTTTAGAAATATTGGTCAATATTTCCTGAAAAATACGGAAAATAGCGATGGCTAAATCTGCATCCAAGGGAATATCTTCACTATCACAATAAAACTGACAAGAAATTTCTGTGCGTTTGCTAAATTCCCTTGCTTGCCACTGAATTGCAGCTACGATCCCAAAATCCAGGATACCTGGTCGTAGATCCATTGCTATTCGACGCGTGCTATCAATAACATAGTCGACCAATTCTTCAATCGAGGCCGCTTTCTGCTGATAAAAATCAGGTTTCCTCGGTTTTGCGTCCATACAGAGTAATAGCTCACATTTGATCGCTGTCAAGGTTCCGCCAATATCATCGTGAATTTCTCGTGCAATCCTTGCACGCTCATGCTCCTTGACTTTCTGTAAATAAGAAGTAAGCTCAGCCAACCGCGCATGCGAGCGTGCAATTTCAGTTTCTGCCAGCTTATTGCGTGAAATGTTCATAACTATTCCATCCCATAGAACACCATCATTGTGTGACCGACGTGGTGTTGCACGCAAGCTGACCCACTTAATATCTGGATCACCTTTAACTTGAATGCGTCCCTCCCAATTCCAGGTAGAAAAATGCTTAGCCGATGCCTGCATGAGTTCATTATAAGAAACCTTATCTTCAGGTAAAATCAGGTCGGTAAATAAATCCGGCTGCTCTATTAATGCTGTTGGTGAAATTCCTAACAGCATCACAGATCCTTCGCTCACATAAGAAAAACTTTTAGAGCCATCCTGATTCAATAAAAACTGAAATACCAGCCCGGGCAAATTGGAAGCAATTGCACGAAAGTGCGCTTCGCTTTTCTGCAACGCAAGCTGCGTTTCACGAATGTGCTGAAGCGTCTCCATTTGCTTCAGACTGCGTTGTATCGCTGGCACCAGTCTTGCCATGCAACAGTTCATTAAAATGAAATCCTGAGCACCTGCTTCCACAAAATAGGCTGTTGAATCATCACTTCCATGGCTGGATACGACGATCACTGAAATAGCTAAATGATGCGTAGCAAGATGAGATAATACCCGCTCAGCACCTAATTCAGACATTGTATCATCACACAAAATGACATCCCATGAACATCCGGCTAGCACCCTCGGAAAGGCATCAATGGTATTGACACATTCTGAATTGAAGCATAAACCACCTACCCTGAGCATCCTACAGATATGCTCAGCATCTTCAGCTAAATATCCTACCAGCAGTATATTGAGCGTTCTGGTCATCCTTATACTTATCCAGAAAATAAATTCAACATATTATAAAGCTATCATACAAAGAAGGCGGTATAGAAATCACTTAAAAAAGTAGTTACCTGAGAACAGGCTATTGACTAAACCCTTCCTCAAATCGAACTAATAAACAAGCCGTTATAGTGCGGAATGAATGGCAGGAACACCTGAAATCGAATACAAAGACTCGACAGACATCAGTGAGCATGTTGAAATAACTAAAGTAATGATAAGAAAGTAAATACTATTTTTCTAATCCAAAAGTAAACTATGATGATGGAATGGCTGAGCAAGATACATTTAGCAGCAGACAAAAGACATTGGTATGAAGAAGCCTGCTGCGTAATACTTGCAATAGCAATGATGAGCATTCCTATTCCTATAAGTTATGCAGCCGCAACGACAAACGAAAGAGTTACCTCCTCCCAGGACCAGAAGAACGTCGTCGTTACCATTTATAATGAGAATTTAGCATTAATAAAAGACTCGCGTAGCGTTATACTGGATCAAGCTCTCAACAAGTTGGCCTGGCGTGAAGTCTCTGCGCAGATACGCCCTGAAACCGCGCTATTACGCAACCTTACTTATTCTTCAGGATTTCACTTACTGGAGCAGTATTTTGATTTCGATGTACTCACTCCTGGAAAACTACTGGAAAAGTACTCAGGTAAAGAAGTGATCGTTATACGTACTAACCCTGCAACCGGTTCTGAGACGAGTGAAATGGCCACAGTACTTTCGACTAACGAAGGAACTATCCTGAAATTTAATGACCGTGTTGAAAGTAGCGTACCTGGACGAATCGTTTTCCCTGGTATACCTGAGAATCTGCGTGACAAACCTACATTACTCATTTCACTGATCAGCCCATCCCAAGGCAAGCATGATCTTGAGCTTTCCTACCTTACGTCCGGCTTATCCTGGTATACCGACTATATAGTTGCTCTAAATGCAGATGAGAATCAGCTTGATCTCAATGGCTTGGTAACATTAACCAATCAAAGTGGTATAACCTATCATAATGCCAGAGTGCAACTAGTGGCAGGCGATGTCCATCGAATCCTCCCTGAACAGCATATATCCAGGAAAATGATGACACTCGCGCGAGAAGTGGCTGATAGTGTGCAAATGAAGAAAGAAGCCCTCTTTGAATATCATCTCTATACACTGCCGCACCCTATAACACTTGCTGAAAACCAGACCAAGCAGGTTGCCCTTATGTCCGCGACTTATATTCCTGTCAGCAAGGAATTTGTCCTGCAAGGTGCGGATTATTATTACTCGGGGAAATACGATACAATCAGCCAGAAACTAAAAACTAACGTATTCATCAGTTTTGTTAATAAAGGCGAAAGTCTGGGAATACCACTACCGAAAGGAATTATTCGAGTCTACAAAAAAGATATCCAGGGAAACAATCAATTTATCGGTGAAGATCAGATCGATCATACACCTCAAAATGAGTTGATTCGTCTCAACCTGGGTAATGCCTTTGATATTACCGCTGATAAGCTACAAACCGACTTTCAACAAATCGCTGGCGAGCCACGTCATAGCAGCATCGTTGAAACGGCTTATCAAATCACACTAAGAAACGCCAAGAAAGAAGCAGTTACGGTACAAGTACGGGAACCTATTCCGGGAGACTGGACCATGTTATCTGAATCATCGCCTCACACTAAACTATCCGTTGGCATGGTTGAATGGAAAATATCTGTTCCAGCGGAGAACGAAGCCACGCTAACCTATCGGGTGCGTGTCAAATACTAGAAAACAGTTACTTTTATTTAGGGGCTGTAGTAGATTAGCTTAGTTGATAAGCTAATCTACTACAGCCCCTTTATTTAATAAACTCGTAAATCAGATTTATTTGCATTCTTCCATTGCTGCTTCAAGCTCCAACCAGCTTTCTTCCAGCTCAGCAATCTTTCTTTCTAGTTCAGTACGGATATGATTGAGTTGGTTGATTTCCTCATGGGCACGGTTCGTATAAGTAGCTGGATCAGCTAACTGGCGATGGATTGCAGCTAACTCTGTTTGTGCAATGGACAATGTCCCCTCAAGCTTGGCTTGTTTGGAAAGAAGTGCTTTTTTATTTAGTTTAGAAGCCTTTGGTTGAGTAACTTTCTCTGGCTTGAATTTAATAGCTTCGTGTACACGCTGATTCTCAATCCAGTTTTTATAATCTTCCAAATCACCATCAAATAGCTGAACCTGACCATCCGCAACCAGCCAAAATTCATCCGCCACTGCACGAATCAAACTACGATCATGTGATACCAAGATTACACTGCCGGTATATTCTTCCAACGCCAACATAAGTGCATCACGCATGTCCAAATCAAGGTGGTTGGTGGGTTCATCTAGCAACAGTAAGTGCGGTCGTTGCCAAGCTAGTAAAGCCAATGCCAGACGACTTTTCTCGCCACCGGAAAAAGTCATCACCGGACGATCCTCACTGTCAGCTGCTAACCCAAATCGACCCAGGAAAGCGCGTAATGTCAACGTTGTTTCCTTGGGAGCGAGTTGCTGAAGGTGCTGTAACGGTGTCATCGATCCTTCCAGTTTCTCGAGCTGATGCTGAGCAAAATAACCAATGCCGATATCTGATGCGATTTCTACTCGCCCTACACTAGACTTAAGTTCAGCTGTCAACAATTTGATTAGCGTTGATTTGCCAGCGCCATTCGGTCCCATGAGCGCAATACGCATCCCTGCTCGCAAAAATAAATTGACATGCTGGAATAGCATCTGACCACCATAACCAAAACCCATGTCTTCCACTTTCAGCAACACATCAGGACCTTGCTCAGGCGCATTGAGCTGTAACTGATAGTGACCATCATCTACATGAAGAGGTACGATCCGTGCCAACCGCTCAAGCGCCTTAATTCGGCTTTGTGCCTGTTTAGCCTTGGTAGCCTTGGCCCGAAAACGCCGCACAAAATCTTCCATATGGGCAATATACCTCTGCTGCTGTTGGAAAGCCTGGGTCTGTTGGGCGATACGTTCAGCACGAGTGCGTTCAAAATCATCGTAATTACCACCATAACTATCAATGATTCGGTTATGAATATGTGCAATGCGATTCACACACGTATTTAGAAATTCACGGTCGTGCGAAACAACAATTAAGCTACCGGGATAACGAGTCAGATACTGTTCGAGCCAAAGAATAGCCTCCAGATCAAGATGATTGGTTGGCTCATCCAAGAGTAGTAAATCAGCTCGATGCATCAATGCGCGAGCCAAATTCAAGCGCATTCGCCACCCACCTGAAAATTGATTAACTGCTCGTTCCAAAGCATCATTTGCAAAACCTAGTCCATTCAGCAATTGGGCAGCGCGCGCACGCGCTCCGTAGCCATCGATCGCCTCATAGCGTTGCTGTGCCTCAAACCAACCGGAATCATGCACTTCACGCACCAGAGTTTGCTCTAATTGTCTCAGCTCAACATCGCCATCAAGCACAAACTCCAATGCAGATTGATGAGAACTGATAATTTCTTGCTCAACAAAAGCAATCGTTTTTCCAGCTTGAAGAATGATTCCACCCTTGTCAGGATGTATTTCCCCACGAATTAAACGAAACAGTGTAGATTTTCCGCAGCCATTTCTGCCAACAAGACCTACGCGCTGATTGGCAAATACCTGTAAATTAACTTCCTGTAGAAGCGGCAGCCCATTTTGTAAATAAGTAAGATTCTGAATATTAAGCATGAATGATGATTAAGAATGCTTTATTCACTTACTGCCACATATAAATTGCAATATGAAAACATTTAATTTCAATATATTAAATAGAGAATCATTCATTTAAATCAGGAATTCTCTTGACATTATAAAATAATCCACATTTTCTTTTAAAAGTGATTTATTTCAATTTAAATTTATATCCAACATTTAATAAAATTATAACTTATTGATTAAAAAACTTATTTTTATATATAAAATTTAATCAAATTAAAAAATATTATTACAAATAATTATCTTAATAATAATATTTACAATTTATTCACAAAGTTATCCACAGGAATTATAAATAATATAAAGATAGTGAACATCTCTATATTCTGTTTAGAATATTTTAAGGATACAAGCTTGGATACCTTGGGCTTCAGACGGAACCGAAATATAAATTTGGTTAACCCTCTGCTCTGCTTATCAGGGTGTATTTAAAGTCGCTACCTGCTCTAATAAGCTCTGATCACTTATTCTTTTATTCGAATACTCAGGTACCCATTTCACTAAGGCTTCTTTGATTTCTTCGTCCTTTAGCGCCGGTTGCTTAGCAAACCAGGCTATGAGCGATGCAAGCCATTGCTCATCAACTTGGTACGACAGCGTAATGCGAAGTTTCTCATGTTGGGTCGGCAAAGTACTTTCATTTTCTGTCGCCAGTTCTTCATGCAGCTTTTCACCTGGACGCAACCCAGTATAGATAATCTTGATATCTTCTTCAGTCAGACCAGACAAGCGGATCATATCTTTGGCCAAATCTACGATTCTGACAGGATCGCCCATATCCATAACAAAAATTTCTCCGCCACCTTTCACACCACCCATCAAGCCCGCTTGTAAAACCAGTTGTGCCGCTTCCTGGATAGACATGAAATAGCGGGAAATCTCGGGGTGTGTCACCGTAATGGGACCACCTTTTGCGATTTGCTCCCTAAATTTAGGAATTACACTACCTGTACTTCCTAAAACATTACCGAACCGCACAATGACAAAACAAGTTTTAGATGATGCAACATGCGTCTCAGCATGCCACACTGATTGCTGTAGCGCCTGACAAACCATTTCAGCCAATCGCTTGCTGGCACCCATTACATTGGTAGGATTCACAGCCTTGTCGGTTGAAATTAGCACAAATTTTTCTACAGCATGTTCGATGGCTACTTCTGCCAGCGCATAGGTTCCCATGACATTATTCAGCATGGCCTGCCAGGCATTTTCATTTTCCATTAAAGGCACGTGCTTATAGGCCGCAGCATGGAATACCACTGTGGGTTGATATTTATCAAATACTTGCGATAATCTTGCGCGATCCTTCACATCTCCGATCACAAAAGCGATAGAAATAGCCGGAAACTTGATGAGGAATTCTTCCTGAATGGTGTAGAGCGCAAATTCGTTCAATTCAAACAAGACAAGCTGCCTAGGGTTAAACGCCATAATTTGCCGGCACAGTTCAGAACCTATCGAACCACCCGCACCTGTAATGAGTATCGTCTTTCCGGTCAGCAGATCATGCAAGCCTTCAGTATCGAGTACCACAGGAGCACGGCCAAGTAAATCGTCCAGCTCAACATCACGGATTTGCGACACGGTCATTTTGCCGCTGACAAGGTCAGCATAGGATGGGATCGTCAGTGCCTTGACACCCAGATCTGCGCACATTTCAAGCGCCTGGCGCCGCTCACTCTGAGAAGCTGATGGCATGGCAATAATGACATAGCCCACACTTAATTTTGCCACCCATGCAGGTAATTCACTGATCATCCCTAACACCCGAATGCCGTGGAGACGAGCCCCTAATTTTTTGGGACTACCCCCCAACAAACCTGCTACCTGCCAATCAGGACTACGATCCAGTTCTTTTACCAGATTAATAGCTGTACTTCCTGTCCCCAGTACAATGACTGATTTACGTTCCGAATTCTTTAAGCTGTAAAATCGTCGCTCTTTCCAAGATCGATACAGAATGCGACTTCCTCCCATGATTAGAAGCAAGAGTAATGGTGTAAGAAATATCACTGCACGCGGCACCTGGACAGGCAGTTTCAGCATGAATATTACAAATGGGACAAGCACTGCCCCGAGGGTAACGGTTACCAAGATCCGTTTTAAATCTGGCAAACTGGCATAGCGCCATAATCCACGATAAAGGCCAAATGAATAGAAAATAGCCGCTTGAATTGGCGTAATCCAGACTAAATTTTCCTTGAGTGAGGCTTGGAAATCAGCAGGGATTTCAAAATTGAAGCGAAATAAATAAGCAAACCACCATGCTACGATCACTGCAATAAAATCATGAATGAAAGCAATGAGTGAGCGTTTATGAATTTTACCTGCGATCATCCTGTGTTTTAGTGAAACAGCGCTGATACCAATCGAAAGCTAGCATTATAATCAAATAAATACCACCCCACATCACCGTCAACCAGCTCTGGGTGATAAAATCATAGTTGCTTGCCCACACTGCACTTCCTCCTACGATCAACATCAACATATATCCCAATAATGCTGTATTGCGGTGCCCAAACCCACTTTGCACAATTCTCTGGTAATAATGTTCACGATGTGCTTGCCAAATCTTTTCACCACGGAAAAGTCGCTTTACCAGCGTTATAGTCGCATCGACTATAAAAGGTGAAAATATCAGTAAAGGTAGCCACAAAGACCACAATCCCTTAACCCAACCTAACGTACCTAGCGCCGCCGCTAAAAACCCCAACGGTACTGCTCCCACATCTCCCATGAATATTTGGGCTGGATGAAAATTGAAGCGTAAGAAAGCTCCAGCAGAAGCCATAATGCAAAAATTAATCATGGCAAATTCCATATTGCCTGCAAGCAATGCTGTTACACCATAATATCCAAAACCAATGAGCGTCATACCACCTGCTAGCCCATCAGAACCATCCATAAAATTGTATAGATTGGACATCCAGGCAATTGCCAGTGCAATTCCTATCACCATAACCCAATTGTAATCATCTACTAAAAGCATGGCAGAAAAGCCGATGGCGACGATAATATGGGCCAACAAACGCACCGGCACAGATAAGCCCTTCACATCATCAGCAAAAGAAATAAGCGCAAGCAAGCCAAATCCTATCCACATTGAAATAGGCAATGAAGCAGAAAACAGTAGCCATACAATTAGTATCGAGAAAATCAGACCGATACCACCTGTCCGAAGAACCGGGGTGCTATGTAACGAACGTTTATTTGGAAAATCCAGTATCCTGAGTACATTACCTTTCACCAACCAGAAAATGAGTAAATATGCCAGTAGGAAAGATAACAAAGGAGCTGCAACAAATTGAAAAGAAAATCCCGAATTCATGAAGCAGAATTATGCTGGAAAAAACGGGCGATTGGCGAGCAAGGTGTAGAATGAAGCTTCAACAAGCTCTTCTGACTCGTCAAATTTAGAAAAGAGGATAGTAATTCCATTTCTAAATCAAACGTGACTATGTCGGCTTCTCCTTGTCGTGTTATTTATACTGCCTGCAGCTCGCCTTCGCGTCATATTTGATTTGGAAATGGAATAATGCCCGTCTCTCACTTTACCGCCACATTGCAACCACTTCTATCCAGCAAAAAGAAAGTGGTTGCATAGCTTATGATTGTCGTTTCAATCAAAACTTATATTATCATTGTATTTGCTGCATAGGTTTGATGAGCTGCCACTTCAGCTGCACCTCGCTCTACCTTCATACCCATATCAGATAATACCGTTTCCAGGGCATTAAGGCAGAAAATGACGTTTTCTACTCGACTGGAATTACCCATTAAGCCAAAGCGCCAAATTTTTCCAGCAAAATCTCCTAAGCCGGCACCGATTTCCAGATTGAAATCAGCTAACAATCTACGGCGTACTTCCTTATCATCCACACCCACTGGCACATGCACGGCATTCAATTGTGGCAGACGATAAGGTTCAGCGACCACATACTCGATACCCATCGTTTGCAAACCGGCTTTTAGCGCCTTATGATTACGCAGGTGCCGCGCCCAGGAATGTTCCAGTCCTTCTTCGGACAGCATCAATAAAGCCTCGTGCAATCCATACAACGAATTAGTAGGTGCCGTATGGTGATAGGTTCGTGAAGATCCCCAATAACCCAATAGCAAATTGATATCCATGAACCAGCTTTGTACCTTATGCTTACGGTTTTTTACCAGGTTCACTACGCGCTCTGAGAAACTCACTGGCGAAAGACCAGGCGGGCATGACAGGCATTTCTGGCTACCGGAATAGACCGCGTCAATTCCCCATCCGTCAATATAAATGGGTGTTCCACCCAGCGAGGTCACTGTATCCATGATCGTTAAGCAGTTATAGCGCTTAGCTAGATCACTAAGGGTTTTACCATCTGACTGCACGCCGGTAGAGGTTTCAGCATGAACAAACGCCAGAATTTTGGTATCAGGATTCTTTTTTAAGGCATCTTCCACTTTCTGGGGATCAACGGGCTCCCCCCACTTGTCATCTACCACGACAGCTACACCACCATGGCGTTCCACATTTTCAATCATACGTCCACCGAACACACCATTACGGCAAACAATCACCTTATCTCCTGGCTCGATCATGTTGACAAAGCACATTTCCATACCTACTGAGCCAGGACCCGATACAGGGAAAGTTAACAGATTGGTTGTCTGAAATGCATAACGCATCAGACTTTTCAGTTCCTCCATCATGTCCACAAATATTGGATCCAGATGACCCAAGGTGGGACGCGCCATTGCGGACAAAACACGCGGATGAGTATCAGATGGCCCAGGGCCCATCAAAACACGTTGAGGTGGATAAAAGATCGAGATTTTCTTCTCTGGACGAAAGTCTTGGATGGCCATTGATATTCCTAAAATATAAAAATAAATAGTATTCTTGAAGTTGTAAAGATGGGGATTCTATCAAGTGATCAGGCATTTGACTATACTCAATTCCAGAAAACAACTTTAGAATCAAATAAGTTTTATTACCAGAAAGGTTTTATTAGCTTTTGATTATTAGAGCAAAAGATACTACTTGAGCGCTTGTGAAAAAGTAGAAAGAAGAAAAAAACAATTTAGTTTAATCCAAAGAACCCCGCACTTCTTTGACTAGTTTAACTATTAACACAATTCAATCTCGATGTGCAGGATTATCGCTTCCTGCCTATGTAATTCTAATTTGCGCTAGAAACTGCATTAATAATCCAATCCCAGCCGGTTATACTTTTGATTAAAGCAGGAACATT
>NZ_JAWJYP010000037.1:0-31928 GCF_033063275.1 Nitrosomonas sp. Is37
TGGTGTGAGAACCTCTCAATATTACGAGTTTGCTTCTATTTATGAAATACTTATCTCAAAACGTCAACAGACCCTAGCGACGAATGCGATGATAGGAAAAGGCTAAACAAAAAGCCTTCATATGATCGCCAAGCAGACAATTCAACAAAGAATTTCATGCCTGCTCCTGCAGCATATTCATTGACGGAGGCACTACCATCGTATTTACCGATTAGTCTATCAAAATATCGACGGGAAGACGGAACAAGAGACGAAATGTTAATACACCCCGCTTGAATCTCACTACGAATTGATCGCATCACATGGGTTGGAGTATCACGTAAATCGGTGTGAAATTCGGTACACTCATCGTCCTCAAGAGGACGTTCTGATAGAACAGTACGCCAAGTTTCCTTCGCACTTGCGGGTAGATTAACGTCAGATGCTATCTCATTGAGTGAGCGAAGACGTATGGCCGCATGGGGAGATAGGACGGAGAAATTAGGGAGGACGAGGCTCTGCTCATCATTAGATATGAATAGCTTTGGCAAACAGCCGTTTTTAGCTTCAACTTCAATACTGAGTTTCCACGCTCGACCTTCGGTATCAGTTACGGTCAATTCGAACGTGCCGGAAAGAATCCTACGTATACCATCGAAGAGTTCGGAACGCAGAATCGATATACCCGAGTCGCCAAAGACAATAACAGCATCTGCTTTGAAGCCGTACTTCGCTCGAAATGTAGCATCTTCTAGCAAGGTCTGGCGTATTAGCGGGGGCACGTGCTCTAAGGCTGCTTTTGCCATCATGGCCCTGATATCGGGAGTATTGCTCATGTCGATTCCTTTATACTCATTTCCGTTTCGGACAGTTTGGCTATCAGTATTTTTTCATGCTCAGCGATCCAGGCGTATAGCTCAGGAAATTGTTCCTTGATGGGAGCCAAAAACCTATCCTCAATCCATTCACAGTATGCGTCTTTTATGCTCTGTGGTGCGTTGCATGGGGGAGTCGCCAGTATTCGAATATGAGCACCACGTCTTGACTTGATAAGATTGACTCCATTCTCTGACCCGAGAGCGTGAGCCCAGCCACGAATGTCCACCTGATCAACTATCCAGTTGGATCGCACTTTTATTTCGGTTAAATCAGCGCCATCCGACCACAATCCCTTAAGTACTTTGTCGAACACTTTAAGAATTCTATCCAACCAAGGAGCCTCCTTCGGAAGCTGGAGCCAGTTGCTCATTCGAACACGGAGTAAACACTCTCTGATTGCTTTTAGCTCGGCTGTCTCAATGACCTTATTTCCTTTAACGGGTGATGCGTTAAGATGCTGCGTTAGCTCATCCTCAGTCATCGGCACAAATAAATATCCGGCTCGACGAAGCAAAGTCCTGTACTCCATGAGATCTCCGGCTGATATTATGCCAGCCAAAGCTAAGGCATCCAGCAGATCCAAGGTAGTAATAATTGGAATTTGCACCTTACCATCATCGGCATGAGCATGCTGATTGAGGAATCTGTCGTCTGATATAACTGCATTACAGATAGCTGTCAAAGCAATAACACCAAATGTTGGATGTTCAGATATTGATCGTATTTTCGGCTCATCGTTAAAGTACTGTTTTCCTACTTTGATCTTTCCAGATACGATTCTTGAATTGACAGCACTTCTTATGTGTTCAATCGCCTCGATGGCTTTGTCAGATATCCTTTGGTAAGCAATAAGCGCATTAACTTCAGACACCTCACTAGGAGAAACAATTACTCTAAACCCCGCGACATGAAGCTTTTCAAGAATTCCAATATGCAGAAAATAGGTTATTGCCAAACCATCAAGGAATAGCGTAGCGCCATCTCTGATCTCGGGCTGAGTTGGCCAGGGCTTCTCTTGCAGTTGCAAATAAGCACGCGCCCTTTTCTCCTCCTCCGCAGTAATCTGGCCTTTCTCACGCAACTTTTCAACAATTGCCAGGCAGCTACTCATCACAGCGGCATGACAGCTCAAATCGGCTTCTTCCTGCAAGAGTGAAGAAAGACGATGAACCGGCGAGGACCTAATAACAATACGCTGAATATCATCGTCCTCCCTGCCTTTCTCTGCTTCGGTTATCATCAGCGCCAATTCGTCGCCAATTTGTGCTGACAAATCACAGTCTGCGATAGTGCTAGCAACCAACTTCTCTAGTAAACCTCGGGCAAGCAAATCGCGCAACTTATGTGCATCTCTGATCCGACTCGGTTGATGAAACGCAGCCCTCTGCTTTTCCTCAAATAGCCACACGAGTGTCGAATGCGGCACATAGATCTCCTTAAAAGTATCTAATGCTGTTTCAAGGAGATTCAGATAACTCAAAGTGAGTAACGCGGTAGCGTCGATACCAATCGTTGTCTCCATGAGATCAAATGAAACTGGAAAGTGTTTTCCGCTGTATGCGGGAATGATACTTTTTCGCCTAGGGTCACTCTCAGACAAATTTGCGAAGGCAGGTAAGAGCATCAAATCGACCAGACACCTGTTTAGAAATTGAGCTGCTAGAAACATCGGAATTTCACCACAACTCAACAATTGCCAGGTCTCAGAGCCTCTGCGATCCCAATCAGGTTTACGGTCAAGAAAATCCTTCAAGGTCAACTTCTGAATCGGTCCGTTGTCTCCAGAGAGTTCGGCGGCTTTATGTAGCCACTGCACGACCCTCTTATTACCTTCTAAACCAGCACTCGTTGCCAAGAAATAGGCAGAAGCTAAGATTGCGGCGTCATCATCCGCTTTTGCTGCTGCCGCAAATATCAAGTTCTCAGCAGTATGCGAACCAAAATTAAGAGCAAGTTGTGCAGCGCCAAGCAATTCGTGCGCGCTTCTCTTTTCTCTTTTCGCGTATTCATCTGCAACAATGGTTAACAAGAAGTCCCAATCACCAAGAACAATAGCTAGATTAATCTCTAACAGACGATAGCTAGGATTGTCCTGATCATCAATTAGCTTGGTTAGTTCGGCGCGAGCCTGCACAAGTGCACCTTCATGGTATAGCGCCCAAGCGTAGAACAATTGTAAAGTTCTGGATAGCGACAATAGATCCGAATTTGCACTAAGGAACTCGACAAGCTCTTCGGACCTCTGAGAATTACTTAAAGCATTTGCGAAACGCTCCGCATTGCGAACAGTTTTGGTTCTTTCGAACAGCGATGCCCCATACTCGCAGACACTGCTCCAATCCTGCTTGCGTTCGAGTTCATCAATCAAGTTCACTAGATCCCACAGAGCGTTAGTTTGTTTGAACTGCGCCTTTCGAGCTTCAACCGGGTCAGTACCTTCAGCCTCTGAGATGATTCTTCGAAGGCGACTCTCTTCTGCTTTGGAAAGCCCATCGTCAATGAGTAAGTTCAATAATTCATTCGCTCTTTCGGGAAGCCCTGCTCTAGAAAGCATTTCGATTTGAAGAAACCGGAGCGATTTCGGATCAAAATACTTGGATAGTTCGTCGTAATGCCGGTCAACGTAGTTGACGACATTCTTTGGTGTTTTTTGCGCGAAGGCGAGAGCAAAACGAGCAATTGCGGTATCCGGTGTAATGCCGCCGCGGAGGGCGATGTCTCGATCGATCTCCTGCTCCACCGTCACAAGATCGAGTTTGATGCCGAATTGAAGGCCGAGAGGAACAAGACGAAGAGCTGATTTGGGATTCCGAAGTCGATCTTCCAATCGTCGTTTGCCGACATCAGCATTTTCAGGGTCCATTAGCTCAAGCCACAGTGCATATTCTTCATCAACCATTGCTGTGCGGTGACAGTTTAACCGCTGTGCTGCCGACACAGCGTCACTAAAGTGACGCTGGGCTGTCTTCCGCGCTTCCATTGACACCACGTCTTCTGAAAGTGGAAAACTTGCTGCCTCGAAAGGAAACTGGTTTAGGACAACAGTGCGCAGTTCGATCGGCACCGCACTTAGCAACTGTGTTATCGCCGAAATGTGATGGAGAACAGGTGCATCCTCAAAATCATAATCAATTAACGCATCAAGATTTTCCCTAGCTTCATACCAATGACCGAGATTAAGCTGCGTCGCCAGCAGGAAATACTTACCTTCCGCATCCAAGCGGGTGGTTTCGATACCGGCTTTCTTAAGCCAATCAATCGCCTGTTCCCCGCCGTCGTGGTGCTCGACAATCATAAAAGCCGCTGTTCGCGAAATCGGTGAGTCGATTCCTGCAAGAGTATCTAGAGCTGCTCTCTTATTTCCCTTCTGCGATAAAATGAAAGCTTTTGAGATCTCGATTTCTAGAGACGCGCCCAAGCTCTTAGCAAGCTTCAAGTATTCTTCAGCCGTGTCTAGTTCATCAGTGCGTGACAACAACCTTGCACACCATGCCAATGCTGTTCTCCTGACCGCATCTGTACCTCTTAATAGGTCTCCTTCAACAAGTCGTCTTCCAAACGTGAGCGTTGAGTTAACGCGATCAAACTCAATGAAAAAGCGAGACCGGCGGAGGATACTTAATTCTTCGTTGATTTTTTGATCAACAAGTGTCGTTGGGAAATCCACACTTAAGAGATTTATATCTCTTCCAGCCTGTAAGTTGACCGAACTATCTCCTGATGATATTGATTGACTAATTTTCTTATTCCACATTGTTACGTTTGGGTTTGCTATTAATCTTGATATCGCGACCCGCTTGAATATTCATTGAGTTGTTTCCAGATCGAATATTCTGGGATGAGGCAGCTTGCCTTCCTTTATAGATAACACGAATTATTCCTGTGAGGACAACTAGGCCAACTCCGGAAAAAAGCCATTGCTTCTCAGCAATAATCCAACTTAAAAGATCATCCAATTTTTTTCTCCTTTTTGGGTTGTAACTAGGTGAATTTTTACCGGTTTGGACTTTCCGTTGCCGGTTATCACACTATAAGCATCGGCCCCCCCGTGACCTTGGTGCGGATGCGGTAGACGTCGTAGTTGACGTTGACACCGTCGGCCACAGCCATTTCGTGGTTATATTCCATCACCAGATTCTGGTTGAAGAAGCCAAAGGTCTGTTTGCTGGGCGTAGCGGTGAGGCCGATCAGGTAGGCATCGAAATACTCAGGTAGGCATCGAAATACTTCAGCACCTGCGCTCATAGATTGTAGATGGAGCGGTGGCATTCGTCGGTGACGATGATGTCAAAACTCTCAATGGGAATACTGGGATTGTATTCGTTCAGCTCCGGTTGTTTGAACAGCCCACCAAGTTTGTCCACTGATGCTTCTTCGAGATCTTCAGGCAGTTCTCTACCCTTGAGCATGGCATACATGCGCTGGATGGTGCAGATACACGCTCGCGCAGTGGTGTCGAGGACGTTGCTGGTCAATCGTTGGACAATGTACTCCTCGGTGAACTTGAAATTATTGTAGGGCGAGGCGTATTGCTGGAACTCTTTCAGTGTCTGATCGCCAAGGTTGCCGCGATCCACCAGAAACAATACTCGTCTGGCGCCAGCGACTTGATCAGCCGGTAGATGAACGAGATGGCGGCCGGTGGCCATTTGAATGAGGGCGCGCGGACGGTTTTCCCTGAGCGATTGTTCCAGGTTCTGGATAGCCTTGATTTGAGCAGGCCACAGCCCTTCTTCTCTGAACGGTGGCATCTGTTGCAGGCGGGCGAGGAAAGTACTGCCCGTTTGGTAATACTGCGGCAAGCTCTGCTGTGCAGTATTGGGAGGTGGATTGTTCAGCCACTCCGTCAGCAGTTCAGGTTTGTGGAACGCAAATACCGAGCGCGAACGTGGAGCGGGATCGAGGCCGTTGGTAAAACGGGTTTCGGCTCCTGTCGATTGATACGAGAACGGCAGCGGATTGCTCCAGCGCGGTAGACCATCCGGCAAGCCTTGTGTGTATTTACCGGATTGCGTTTCAACGCCCGTGAGGGTAACCCCTACTTTCTTGGCTTCGATCACGCCTGCTGCTTTACCATTGACATAAAGCAGATAATCTGCAAAACCATGGCCAGATTTCAACGGAAATTCACGAATGGCAATGCCGCGTGCTACGTGGATATTGACTTTATCTGCATCGCACACCAGCCAGCCTGCTGCCGTCAGCAGGCGATCGATATTCTCTCTTGCGCGTTGTTCGAGTGACAATTTTTACGAGTATTTTTATTAGTATCGTAAGTAGATCATCAAGCTATGAGTGGTCAAGACGATAGCATATAAAGCCGTCACATAGCTAGTTTTTCATCACTTTGGTCTTCGCATTTTTTGCATCATTCAGCTGGATACCTCATCATGGCTACCGATATCGAGCAACAGTATTTCATGCTCAGAAATTTGTAGCGTCAGGTAATACGGTAATTATTGCAGACGCTGCATTAGTGATTCTATGCTGTCATGACGAGTGACTCGCCCTGAATGCACATCTTCCAAAGATGCCTTGATGCGGGCCAGGGTTGCTTCTTGCTGTGCTTCAAGGAGTTGGTGGTAAAACTCTTCGGTCATCACTACATATTGTGGCCGATTGTTCTTGATGATGTGCACAGGTCTCTGAATCAAAGCTTCGTCAACGGCTGCAATACCGCGGCGCTTGATTTCCTGCTCAGTAACGATGTTCATGTTTTGTTCCTGTATTTTGGTGGATGACGCGTTGCTTGTCCACCCTACTATACGGAGTAATTTGTAACTTGATTCCGTTCATGGTTCGACAAGCTCACCACGAACGGGAATAACTATCGACAGGCTCACCACGAACGTAATTAACTATCCAGGTACGATACAAACACAGTCAACTCGTTAGCGTTCGTCCTGAGCTTGTCGAAGGACTTATTCAGTTTCCCTAAGGAAATTTCAGCAAACTCATGGAGTTATTTCCCAACTCACTCACGCACCGTTTCCCAGAATTTCTGCAGGCGTTTGACGGATACTGGGTAAGGTGTTTTCAGCTCCTGGGCAAATAGGGAGATGCGCAGTTCCTCGATTTGCCAGCGGAATTCAGCCAGATTGGGATCGCTGATGCCAGCCTTGCGGTGTTTTTCCAGGCGTTGCAGGTATTGATTCCACAATGCTGCGATACTGACGGCATGTTGCCCGTCACGTGACGGATTGCCGGGGTATTTATCGAGACGCAAGACCATGCCTTTCAAATAGCGCGTGAGGTGCGGCAATCGCTCCCAGCCAGTTGCATGCAAAAAACCAGGATGAACCAGGTGATTGAGCTGATCGTTCAGTTCATTCTTGAGGCGAGGATTGTTGATCGTGGTGGAAGCCAAGCGTTGCTTCAGTGTCTGGTATTCCTGGGCGATGTCCTGAATGAGTCGGGCAATGGCATCAGTTACAGGACTGAGGCGTAATCGCGCACGCTGTTTCTGGGCGTTAAATTCGCTTTCGTTGCGCGGCAGCGGATCATCGCCGATGAAGGCCCGATCGCTGATGGCATCGAGCATATCCCGTTTGAGCGTTTCCGGATCGATCAGCGTGCTCAACTGTATAATCGCCTGTCTGTGTCCGGGCAGATTTTTTTCGAGTTGCTTCATCCGGTCTTTAAGCTCGAAATTCAATAATCGCCTAAGCCCCGCACGCATGTTGCTTGCAGCTGCTTCACGGGTATCGAACAGGCGTATGGCGACATGGTCCGTCTGATCGACCAGGGCGGGATAACCGGTTATCTGTTTGCCAGCACGTGTGAAGGTGATTTCCTCGGGTAGATCTCCAAAATCCCAGCGCGTGAGCTGATCGCGCTCGATGCCGGTTTGCTCGGCTGCACCTGACCGGGCAAAAGTCAACTGGGCGGCCTGTCCCAGCTGCGCCTGTAATTGCACCAAATCGCGACTCATGGCCAGTTCCTGCCCGGCATCGTCGATCACCTTGTAATTCATCTGCAAGTGCAGCGGCAAAGGTTTATCGTCCCAGCTATCCAGCGGAACCTTGATGCCTGTTTTGGATTGAATGAAGCGTGCGAGCGCTTCCGACAGCAGGATAGGTTCGCCCTGCGTTTCCTGCTGTTCCAGAAAGCGGGTGACATAGTCGGGTACTGGCACCAGATTGCGCCTGATTTGCTTAGGGAGCGCTTTCAGATACCAGGTTATTTTTTCCCGTACCAAACCGGGCACGAGGCTATCAAATTGGGCGGCAGTCAGCTTGTTGAGAAAAGGCAGCGGCACTGTAATGGTCACCCCATCCAGCATGTGCCCTGGTTCAAAACGATAGTTCAAGGGAAAAGCGTGGTCATCGATGCTGACAGTTTCAGGGAATTGCAGTTCGGTAATGCTACCTGCCGCATGCCGCATCAGATAATCACGCGTGAGATACAGCAGTTGCGGATTGGTTTGTTCTGCCTGCTTACGCCATTTTTCAAAAGCAGCCCCGCCATAAATGTCCGCCGGAATAATGGCATCATAAAACGCGAAAATCTCCTGCTCATCAACCAGCACATCCTGTCGGCGTGCCTTGTGTTCGAGCTCTTCGATTTCTTCAATTAGCTTGCGGTTGTGCTCAAAGAACGGTGCCTTGGTCACGTACTCCCCTGCTACCAGGGCGTTGCGGATAAAGATTTCGCGCGCCTCCTTAGGGTTGATTCTGCCATACGCCACACGCCGCTTCGGTACAATGGTCAGGCCATAGAGGGTGACACGTTCATAAGCCGCGACTTGGGCAGGCTGTTTTTCCCAATGAGGGTCAAAATAATGTTTTTTACAAAGCCCGCCAGCAATATTTTCCAGCCAGGATGGATCGATCGTTGCCACGCAGCGCGCATAAAGCTTGGCGGTTTCGGCCAGCTCCGCTGCAACAATCCATTTGGGTTTTGCTTTTTTCAGCGATGAGCCCGGAAAAATCGAGAACTTGATCCCGCGCGCACCGAGATATTCACCTTCACTTTCCGATTTGAAACCGATATTACCGAGTAATCCCGCCAGCAAGGCACGGTGAATCTCCTCATAACTTGCCGGTACCTGATTCAGCTTGAATCCTAGCTCCATCACGAGGGTGTGCAACTGTCCATGAATTTCGCGCCATTCGCGCATACGTCGATGGGAAAGGAAATGTTCCTGGCACTGAGCGATCAGTTTTTTGTTAGATTTTTTATGCTTGAGCTCTGCATCAAAGAATTCCCACAATTTCAGAAAACTCAGAAAATCCGAGCGCTCATCACGGAACGGTTCATGCGCGCGATCGGCTGCTTCTTGCCGCTCGAATGGCCGGTCGCGCGGGTCCTGCAGACTCAGGGCAGAAGCGATGATGAGCAGCTCGCTCAGGCAGTTTTCTTGTTTTGCTGCCAGAATCATGCGCGCAATCTTCGGGTCGATCGGAAACTTGGCAAGCCGCCAACCGATCGCAGTCAGCGTATTGTTGTCATCGACTGCACCCAGTTCTGCCAGCAATTGATAGCCATCAGCAATCATGCGCGGCAATGGCGGTTGGAGAAAGGGAAAATTCTCCACATCACCGATTTTGAGCGATTTCATGCGCAAAATGACGGCAGCAAGCGAGGAGCGCAGGATTTCCGGATCGGTAAATTCGGGGCGCGCCAGATAATCATCCTCCCCATACAGCCGAATACAAATACCGCTCATTACCCGCCCGCAGCGCCCGGCACGCTGATTGGCGGAAGCCTGGGAAATTTTCTCGATCAGCAGTTGCTCGACTTTGTTGCGGTAACTGTAGCGATTGATGCGCGCGAGACCGGTATCGATCACATAACGAATACCCGGCACGGTCAAAGAGGTTTCCGCCACATTGGTTGCCAGCACGATACGGCGCACATTACCAGGCTTGAACACGCGCTCCTGCTCGGCAAATGATAAACGGGCAAACAATGGCAGAATTTCCACCCCTGCCCCGCCACCCGGCCGGCTAAAGGCATGTTTGCGCAAGGATTCGGCTGTTTCTCTGATTTCACGCTCACCAGGCAGAAAGATCAGGGTATCACCTGGCTCTACACGCATCAGCTCATCAACCGCATCCATGATGGCCTGCTGCAGATCCAGTTCTTCCTCATCTTCAGAAGCCAGAGGGCGATAGCGTATTTCCACCGGATACAGGCGACCGGATACTTCGATCACCGGTGCGTTATTGAAATGCTGGGAAAAGCGTTCCGCATCGATGGTGGCGGAAGTTACGATTAGCTTGAGATCAGGCCGTTTCGGCAGTAACTGCTTGAGGTAACCCAGTAGGAAATCGATATTGAGACTGCGCTCATGCGCTTCATCGATGATAATGGTGTCATAGGCACGCAGCATCGGATCGCCCTGTGTTTCCGCCAACAGAATACCGTCTGTCATCAGTTTGATATAGGTATCCTTGCTGATGCTGTCGGAAAAGCGGACTTTATAACCTACAGCATGACCCAGCGATCTATTCAGCTCAGAAGAAATCCGCATCGCCACCGTACGTGCGGCGATACGGCGCGGCTGTGTATGCCCGATCAACCCTGCTACACCGCGCCCAAGCTCAAGGCAAATCTTGGGTAACTGCGTGGTCTTGCCTGAACCGGTCTCACCACAAACAATCACCACCTGATGCGCCTCAATGGCGCGCGCGATTTCCTCACGCTTACCAACGACGGGCAGCTCTTCTGGATAGGTTGGCTTGGGCAGATTGGCTAGACGCCGCTCCAGCTCAGTTACAGCAAGCGATGATTTCATGACAAACTTAATGACAAAAAAACAAACGCAAGCGTTAACAACAAGCTTGCAAAATTAAAGAATTAGACAGCTAAAAGCAACTACGATTCTTTACTCACGATCACCTTCTCTTTCTGGTTACTCAGCGTCCCCTGTTCAATGATAGCCACAGTCAGGCGAGAAATCGCCACACGCTTGCCGGTTGCTTCTTCGGTGATATCCGTCTGCCAGACTTGAGTGCGACGGCCGATATGCAGCGGTGTACACACCCCGATGACATTGCCTTGCGTGACAGCCCGAATATGATTGGCATTGATTTCAAGCCCAACCGCACGATATTTCTCTGGATCGATCGTCATCCAGGCTGAGACACTGCCCAATGTTTCTGACAAAACGCAGCTTGCTCCGCCATGCAAAATACCAAATGGCTGGGTTGTCCTTTTATCCACCGGCATCCTTGCTTTCAGAAAATCCGGGCCAATTTCCACAAAATGTATCCCGATATGCGCACCCATATTGGCGTTGCGTAACCCTTCCAGATAATCGAGTGTGTACTCCTTGAACCAAATTGTGCTCATCAGTTCCCCTTTACTTTAAGTTGATCGTTAAAAAAGAATTAAAAGAGCTATATACCGCAAACTCCGCTAAACCGAATATTATAAAGGCAATGACCAAATCGACGTGCCACTTTGTCACTTTGTTATAGTCATATTTTTCAGGGTCGCATGACGAGTCCTTTCAAGGCAATTGATTTAACAGGCTGTTAAAGCCAATACAAATCATTCAGGAGCGATTGAATTGATTTAACAGGCTGTTAAAGCCAATACAAATCATTCAGGAGCGATTGATATGATGGAAGGTGCTATTTTCATAGGAACATCTGGCTGGTCATATAATCACTGGCGAGACATATTCTATCCTCCAGATTTCTCCCAAGAAGAATGGTTGTACTACTACGCAAAACACTTTAAAACCGTCGAAATTAATAACTCGTTCTATCAATTGCCTGATAGAAAAACATTGCTGCAATGGTACGACACAGTCCCTGAAGACTTTATCTTTACTGTCAAAGCCAGCCGTTATATTACTCACATGAAAAGACTGAATGATCCAGAGCAAAGTACTTGCACTTTCCTGGAACGAATACGTGTCCTGGAAAACAAATTAGGCCCCATTTTATTTCAGTTACCACCTCACTGGCACTTCAATCCCGAACGCCTGGCTGACTTTCTTGGGAAGCTCAGTAATGATTTCAGATATGTCTTTGAATTTCGCGATCATAGCTGGCATAACGCACAGACTTATCAACTGCTCTCGACGCATAAGGCAGCATTCTGTATATTTGATCTGGATGGTTTTCTTTCACCCAAGGAAATCACCACAGATCTTATCTATGTCCGCCTGCATGGCCCAAATGACCCTTATCAAGGTAGTTATAGCAAAAATACTTTATCCGAGTGGGCAAATACTTTTGCCAGTTGGTCGTCGCAAGACCATACTATCTATTGCTATTTTGACAACGACCAGAACGGTTACGCTACATACAATGCCCTCACCTTGCAGGCCGTGTTGCAGAAAAAGTAAGCTTCTTCAACTTCAATAGTACCCATCATGGATAGAAGATCTGGTAGTCAGGGTACCAAGGCTAATATGTTAATACCAATGCAATCTGCAAAACCAGAAAAAATTCATGCGATCATTCAGAATTTACACTCAATCACCCCTGACGTAAGATGCAAATTCATTTTCAAATAGTGGCCATCAAACTGGCAGCAACTCAAGTTCAACATCGATAGTTTGTAAGCAATGAATTTTTTATCACGTCGTATCGCTCATCTTGATATGGATGCTTTCTTTGCGTCTGTTGAGCTTCTCCGTTACCCGCAATTGCGCGGTTTGCCAGTGGTCATTGGCGGGAAATCGGAACACAAACCGGCACTACAAGCAGATGGAAATCTGCATTTCTCACGGTTGCGTGATTATGTTGGTCGTGGTGTGATCACGACAGCCACCTATGAAGCGCGGGCAGCTGGAGTGTTTTCTGCGATGGGTATGATGAAAGCAGCCCAACTCGCCCCTGATGCTATTCTGCTCCCGGTTGACTTTGGCGCATATCGCCATTATTCACAGCTGTTCAAGACTGCCGTGGCAAGCATTGCACCCCAGATCGAAGATTCCGGCATTGACGAAATTTATATTGATCTCAGCAGCCTGCCAGACGATAGCTTGACGCTCGCAAAACGTATCAAACAAGCTGTATTCAATGCCACTGGCCTCACCTGCTCGATTGGTATCACGCCGAATAAACTACTCTCGAAAATTTGCTCCGATCTTGAGAAACCAGATGGCGTCACGATTCTGGACATGTCCGATATTCCAGATCGCATTTGGCCGCTACCGGTGCGCAAAATCAATGGCATTGGCCCCAAAACAGAAAAGAAACTGGCATCACTCGGCATTTCGACAATTGCTGAGTTGGCACAGGTCGAATTGAGCTTTCTTCAGATTCACTTTGGCCGTGGCTACTCAACCTGGCTCTATGAGGCCTCGCATGGCATTGATCATCGTCCAGTCATGACCCGCTCCGAACCCAAATCGATCAGCCGGGAAACCACTTTTGAACGCAACCTTCATCCACGCCATGATCGCGATGGTTTATCGGAAGCACTCATGACTCTGTGTACACGTATAGCCGAGGATCTGAAACGTAAAGGCTACCTTGGCCGCACTATTGGTATCAAATTGCGCTTCGAGGATTTCCATACTGTCACACGGGACATAACCCTGACTACATTCATTGCTGATGATATTTCTATACGCCAGGCTGCGCGAGAATGTTTACGACGTGTGCCACTGGAAAAAAAGCTGCGATTGCTTGGCATACGAGTCAGCACGTTGTCTTTTGCCCACTCGCTACAGGTAGCCAATGTTTTAGCTCAGGCAGAATTGCCCCTTGATTTCTAGGAATAGCAATTAATTCCACTTCCAAATCAAACATGACGCAAAGGCGGGCTGCAGACAGTATAAATAATGCGGCAAGGAGATCCGATAAAATTAGGTTTGAGTCAGGTTTGATTTAGAAATGGAGCAAAGAGGACGATCAACTCAAATTTCCTATCAAACTAATAGAATTTTATTTCCTATACATCCATTCATCATAATGTCAATGGAATGATTTTTGTGTTTGCAATCTGTTACCAATTAGTATGCTAAATTTCTTATTTCCTTGTTAAATATGACCTGTAAAATTCGAGAGAGTATAATAAAATTTCCGAAAGTTCCGAATAAGCAGGTTTGTTAATATTTTATGTCCAAAAAACTTTTTCAGAGAACACCGATACTCGACGGTAACGACGTTAACGCTAAACGTGAGGAAATACGATCCTATTTTCATACCACGCTGGATTATTACGAGCAGCTTTTTAAAACGTTACATAACGATGAGGCTTATTACATCAAGCCTATTACGCTGCGGCATCCTCTGATTTTTTATTTGGGACATACCGCCACTTTCTTCACTAACAAATTGATTCTGGCTGGCTTGATTACTGAGCGAATCCATCCCAAGATGGAGTCAATGTTTGCGGTTGGCGTAGATGAAATGAGCTGGGATGATTTAGATACTACGCATTACGATTGGCCAGCCGTAGAAGAAGTATGGGCGTACCGCCGCACGATGCGCAATACAGTCGATAAACTCATCAGCAATACGCCGTTGACCCTCCCGATTGGCTGGGAAAACCCCTGGTGGACTATTGTGATGGGTATTGAGCATGAACGTATCCATCTGGAAACATCTTCAGTATTGATTCGCCAGCATGCACTCCAATACGTTCAGCCTCATCCTGCCTGGCAACCCTGCCGCAAAACCGGAATCGCCCCGGAAAATCAATTAGTAGCTGTACCGGCTGGCAAGGTGCAGATAGGTAAAAATAAAACTGATCCGACGTACGGCTGGGACAATGAATACGGTCATCACTCAGCAGAAATCCCGGCATTCCAGGCAAGCCGTTATCTAGTCAGCAACCAGGAATTTCTCGCTTTTGTTGAGGCCAATGGTTATGGCGTAGAGGATCACTGGGAAGAGGAAGGCCGTGGCTGGTTAAAACATACTCGCGCGCAATACCCTACCTTTTGGCTCAAACAAGGCAATGAATGGCGTTTTCGCCTGATGACCGAGGAAGTGCCTATGCCCTGGGATTGGCCCGTGGAAGTAAATTATCATGAAGCCAAGGCTTTTTGTAACTGGAAAGCAAAAACCAGCGGACTACCAGTGCGTTTACCTACTGAAGATGAGTGGTATCGATTGTACGATGCAGCCAATTTAACCGAGGTACCTCACACCAATCCAGCCGTTGGTAATATTCATCTCGATTATTATGCCTCCAGTTGCCCAGTTAATGAGTTTCCTCAAGGTGAATTCTTCGATATCGTAGGCAACGTTTGGCAGTGGACAGAAACACCAACCTATCCATTTGAGGGGTTCGATGTTCACCCACACTATGATGATTTCACTACGCCCACTTTTGATGATCGACATAATCTCATCAAAGGTGGCTCCTGGATTGCGTGTGGTAATGAATCATTGAAAGCGTCACGCTATGCATTCCGTCGTCATTTCTTTCAACATGCTGGATTTCGCTACGTCGTTACTGATACCCCTGCCTTCCAGCCTAGCTCTCATTATGAGACAGACAAATTGCTGTCTGAATATGCTGAATTTCATTATGGCGATAAGTATTTCGATGTATCCAATTTCCCGACTGCTCTGGCTAAGTTAGCCATTGCTGCTATGGGCAACCGCCCCGCGCACAAGGCACTTGATTTGGGGTGTGCCTCAGGGCGAGCCACATTTGAATTGGCAAAACATTTCGACCATGTGACAGGTGTTGATTTTTCTGCACGCTTTATCAATCAAGGAGTACAACTCGCTCAGCAAGGTGTGCTGCGTTATACGCTAACGGATGAAGGCGATCTCGTCTTTTATAAAGAACGTTCGCTCGCAAATCTGGGTCTTGATGATATCAAACATAAGGTTGAGTTCTTTCAAGGCGATGCCTGCAATCTCAAACCGATTTTGACTGGCTATGATCTCATCCTTGCTGTCAATTTGATCGATCGTTTATACGATCCAGCCAAATTCCTGACAAACGTGCATAGCCGGATCAATCCAGGTGGGTTGTTGTTGATTGCTTCCCCTTATACCTGGTTAGAAGAGCACACCAAGCGGGAATCCTGGATCGGTGGATTCAAGCGAGATGGTGAAAGCTTTACCACATTAGATGGCTTGAAAGAAATACTTGGCAGCCATTTTAGATTGATTCAGGGTCCACAGGAAGTTCCCTTCGTTATTCGTGAAACTAAACGTAAATTCCAGCACACGTTATCAGAAGTGACGATCTGGGAGAAAATCGTGTGAGTGATCAATTCGACCGCGATATCAAACGGGCTGGAACGAATAGTACCAAGTTTGATGGGCGTCTGGGGACATTCGGCAATGCCAATGTGATGCCGCTATGGGTTGCTGATATGGATTTCGCCGCCCCTGTCGAAGTCACGCATGCATTGATCGAACGCGCCACGCACCCCATATACGGCTATACGCTATTTCCAGAGAGTCTCTACCAATCGCTCATCGACTGGGTATGGCTGCGCTATCATTGGAAAATAGAACGCGAGTGGATCATTTTCAGCCCCGGCGTGGTCCCCTCGCTAACTGCTACTATCATGTCACTCACCCAAGCAGGTGAGCAAGTCATCATACAACCGCCGGTTTATTTTCCATTCTTTTCAGCGGTAACTAAAACAGAGAGGCAATTGATACTCAACCCGTTGCATCTTGAGCAGGGTCGATACACGATCGATTTCGATCAACTGGAGCAGATCGGTACCAATGCGCGCATATTGCTGTTCTGTTCTCCTCACAATCCCGTTGGTAGAGTTTGGAATAAGTCTGAGCTAGCGCAACTTATTGAGATAGCTAACAAACATAATTGGGTGATTATTTCAGATGAAATTCATGCCGATCTGGTTTATCCGGAAAACCAGCACCATCCCCTGGCGAGCCTCACAGAAAACCCAGAAAATATTATTACGGCTATTGCCCCTAGCAAGACCTTCAATATCCCAGGGCTTCATTTATCGGCTCTTATCGTGCCGAATAAAGCTCATCGTGCTGCTATTACTCATTTTTTTGACATAATTCATGTCAGTGCTGCCAATCCCTTCAGCATCGTTGCATTTGAAACTGCCTATCGGAAAGGGGCAACATGGCTGGATGAACTGATGTTTTATCTAAAAAATACGCGCGACCATGTCAACGCATATCTGACCGAACATTTGCCAGAGATTCATTTAATCAAGCCAGAAGGAACGTATCTACTTTGGCTGGATTGCCGCGCACTTCATATGAACGATAAGCAGCTCAAGCATTTTTTTGTGCATGAAGCTGAAGTTGGGTTGAGTCCTGGCGCTTTATTTGGAAATAATGGTAGCGGTTTTATGCGTATGAACATCGGCACTCCCCGCCACAATATTATGGCCGCACTTGAAAATATTAGAAAAGCTTACAATCGAGTAAAAATAAGGTCAGGAAGAATATTATAAAACGACTATCTTTGTAATTTACCAAGAAACATTGCGATATTAGAGCTGTTCCATGGCAAGATATCTTCGTCTCTCAAAAGATCAGGGAATTTCTTGGCTGACATCTCACAGGCTTCATCATCACCAATCAGTATAACCTTCATTTTTGCTTCAAAAGCACAACGGAGTTCCCATAATTGCCCATCAGCCCGAATGGTATTGGGTGTGATAAGACCAATTACCCCATTACACCCTCTAACTTTTTCCCGACATTCCTCCTTCCATGCGCTCTCCCAGGATTTTTTTTCTGGCATGAACACACATGTGATTTCTGGACTCTCTTTGTTTATCTGCTCTATAAGTTTGTCTCTAAGTTCAGTATCCTTGAGCGCAAAGCTGACGAAAAGCTGATTCGTTGATTCCATCTTGCTCCTTTCTCTGATTTGTTTTCATTAAGGGATACAAATCTACCCCTTTTAGATCCTTTTCCGATTGCACGTAAAATATAGCATTCAGCCAATTAAGCGTCAACGCGAGGGCGTTGCAGTAATCCTATACCCAAGCTAGCCATTACCACAGCAACAATAGGATTAAGTACATTCAAGAAAGCATAGGGAGCATAATCTAATACTGAAATACCCAGCGTCGCTGTGTAAAAAGCTCCTGTAGTAGTCCATGGAATCAACGCTGTTGTCATGGTAGCACCTTCTTCTGCCGAGCGAGAAAGTATTGCACCATCTAGCTGGGCTTTATGATAGGCGTCCTTAAATAATTGGCAATTCAAAATGATCGAAATATACGCTTCTCCCATTCCTATATTACTGATAAACCCAGACAATATCGTAGTTGCGATGAGAGTGCGAACACGCTTAATACGTAAAATTAAACGTTCAAGAATAACGGAAAGAAATTTTGCGTGATGCAAAATACCGCCCAACGCCAAAGCCATGATCGATAACAATAACGACCAGGCCATACTATAAATGCCACCATGGCCAAGTAAGAAATCAATATTGTCTATGCCTGTGCTACCAGGCTCATTGAGCCAGAGCGCGCTCAATACCTCGATGATGTTTCTTTCTTGATAAAAAACAGCAATCAGTATGGCAAGTATGACACTGCATGACATACTCATTGCCGGAGAGTAATTTTTGATACTCATGCCAAACATACACAGCAAAGGTAACAAAGTAACCCACAGATTTAATTGAAATGTACTGTTCAACGCAGTTTGAATAGCTACTATTTCCTCTGCAGGCAATACATAGTCTTCATATTGTAGTCCTACAAAAATAAATAGGATGAGCGTTAGCACATAGGCTGGCAAGGTAGTGTATAGCATGGCATGAATGTGGCGATAGAGGTTGGTGCCAGCACTCACGGCGGCGAGATTTGTCGTATCTGAGATAGGTGATAATTTGTCACCAAAGGTTGCACCTGACACAATCATGCCCGCTACAATTGCCAGTGGAATATCGATGACCTCTGCGATACTGATGAGTACTATTCCTATCGTTCCTACCGTCCCCCAGGAAGTACCCGTTGCAATCGACATGAGGCTACATAAAATTAATCCAGACGCAAGAAATACTGCAGGATTGAGCAAATTCAGCCCATAATACAAGAGACTAGCAATCGTGCCGCTTTGCATAAAACTTGCGATCACCATCCCTATCAGAATAAAAATGTAAATAGCAGGAAGTGCATTACCGATGCCCGTGCTCATCATGCGCTGAATATCAGTGAAAGTATGACCGAGGATGGCTGCATGGATACCCACCCATAACAAGCACATGAAAATGATGGCATGAATAGAGATCTCCAGAACGAAGAACCCCAGTGAGATCATTAAAAATACACCAAGCAAACAAACAATAGCCTGGAAAAGCGAGGGTTCTTTGAGATCTTCTTGCCTGCTAATATTGATCTGCCTCATTTTTGTTCAATCATTTGCCAATCTAAGGAAATCCTGGATAAGTCAGCCAGACAGTAAGACAGAGAGGAGTTGGTTTCACATTTTGCCCTATCTATGAAACAATTTAGTTTTACAATCAAAGGACTTACCATAAAACCCAAGCAGACGAGGAAAAGCAGTTTGGCAAAAAATCCATTATTCCGTTATTTATTTCTTATCTGTGAACAACGATGAATATAGTTTGGTCAATTACAATTTTTCTATCTAAAAAACAGAAATAAATGCTTACGTGATAATCATTATTCAAATCGCAATTTTTAACAGTAATATTCAATATTAATTTAATGTGGAAACTTTCACATATTAATCACATCTTAATACAAAATTTTAAATTATCTGTTCAAAAAATAATAACTTTCTAGTTTTGAAATATATTAATCAAAATTTCTTGCTTACTGAGAACAGCACAGTGTAGTATTTTTTCCGCGAGAGATTTAAGAATGAGGGTAACTAAAATTTACAACCTATTTTTATGAATTGCTTGATAGTAACTATTCTATTAATGGCATAAGCATTCATAGATAAGACAAAAATCCAGGGATCAAGATGGGACTTATCATTCCAAGGTCTGTTGACATTAACTGTTACTTTGATTGAACAAAGGAGGTTTATATGAGACAAAGAATTGCCCACGTTGATGATGATCCCGATATCCGAGATACTGTTCATCATATCTTAAGCGCGCATGGATATGAAGTTGATAGTTATCAAACAGCGAAAGATTTTATTGACTCACTAAGTAATCCTTCCATTGTGCCTGATCTGGCTATTCTTGATGTAATGGTTGAATCCATGGATGCAGGCCTGACTACATATGTGGAATTACACAATCGTTTCCCTAGAATGCAGGCAATTTTTTTGACTTCACTTGGCGATATGATTTTGCCTTATTTTGAAAATAAGTCAGAAAAATGGATCTGGATTATTGAGAAACCTATTGAGCCATCAGGCTTGTTGTCCATTGTTCATGACCGCCTGAGCTGAGCGTTTCTTAGGGTAACCAATCATGGCTACTGCCGATTTCTCTTGGAACGCGCCTAAACAGCAATTTATCTTGGCAGGAGGAAAAGAAAGTGGACAAAAATTAAGTGATGAAATATTAATAGATAATATTCGCTGGTTTACCATTTTCCGATGGGCTGTGATTGGTGCACTAATTCTTTTTCAAATCGTAGCTCTAATAGCATCAGATGCACTTACCCAACTAGGAATTAGGAACCAGCAAGATTGGCCGCTTGTCCTTTCAGTCATTTTGAGTGCTGCCAATTTTGCCTATATCTATGCATTGGATTTCTGTCAGCCTTCAAAATTTAACTCACCTTCAATCAATATTTGGGTGCAGATTATTGTTGATTTATTGTGTTTATCAATAGTCGTGCATAATGTTGGCAGTACCACAACCCCTGCTCCCTTCTTCTATATTCTTCATATTGCCTTAGCATGTATCTTTTTCTCAGCGTTGGAAGGCTTATTCGTCGCAATCATAGTTTCTGCGATGTACACGATTGTTTTACTTATTGAAAACCAAATGTTCTTTCAGGTATCACAATCAATTCTTATAGACTCGCACTTCTCGAATGAGAGCTTACAAAAAGGTCGAGCTCTGGTATGGATGATTGCACTCAATACTTTATTTTTTATTGTTTGGTATGTTGTCTCACGCCTTACACTGGTTGTTCGTAAACACGAACAATATCTCCGTGATGCCTATGAACAAATTAATCAAGCTCAAATTGCAAAAGATCAGTACGCTATGCTTGTGACACATCAACTTAAAGCACCACTTGATGCTATTCGAAGCAAAATTAATTTGATTAAAGGAGGATACTGCGGACATGTTTCGTCTGAGATAGAAGAAGTGCTAACCAAAATTGATAGACGCGGGCATAGTATGTCTAATTTAATTCTGGATGTACTTAAACTTGAACGACTAAAAACAGCTGGACGTAATAACGATGCAATGGAATATGTTGATATCTCAGCAACAATTTATAAATGCATTGATAAATTAAAACCCGTAACAACAGCAAGAAATATTGAAATAAAGTTATCAATCCAAAATTTTTTTGCCTGGGGCATTCCGGATCAGATAGAAATATTGTTTGAAAATATCATTGCCAATGCGATTACTTATTCTTATGATGATGCAGCGGTTGATATTAATTCCATTGTTAAATTGCCAGATAATTCTGCAATTTTGACAATTTCTGATCATGGAATCGGCATTGAAGCAAAGGATTTACCGAATATTTTTAACGAGTACTTTTATTCTCCAAGAGCAGTAATGCATAACCAATCATCCAGTGGTATTGGTTTATCGCTAGTTAAAATTGCTGCAGTTAACAATAATCTCCAACTTAAAGTTACCAGTGACCCAGGCTTGGGGACAGCTTTTTCTGTAATTTTCCCAAATATACGAATCTCTGCAGGAGAATCATAACGATCTTGAGTATTGATGCTTTACACCAAAGATAAGCAAATTAAGCAGAAAACAGATAAAATTTATATTGTCTCTTATGGATTTTAAAATCTGGTTACTCTGAATTCTATCAGAATGGTGTTTTATCCAAATTATCAAGAAGGTTATAGATTCTCTTCAATGTATCTCACACCCAACGCTTTGTAAGTTTTGGACAAATAACCTATTAAAGGGTAAAATTCTGGGTTCTTAAAATAGGTTAATTAACAAAACTGGAGAAAATTAATTATATGACAGTCACAATCGAGCAAAAAGCCCAGGTGGTGCGTGACTATCAAAGAGCCGCAGGAGATACCGGATCTCCTGAAGTACAGGTGGCGCTTTTGACTACTCGCATCAACGATTTGATCAATCACTTCAAAACACATGTCAAAGATCATCATTCCCGCCGCGGCTTACTTAAAATGGTAAGTCATCGACGTAAATTACTTGATTATTTAAAAAACAAGAGCAACGATCGTTATATTGCGCTAATTGAGCGCCTTGGTTTACGCAAATAATTAATTTATTAGCTTTCTTCCCTAGTTCAAAGAAACTTTAAGTAATCGTTTAATTAAACAATAAAATAGGTTATAGAGCAGGGAAATAGCCAATCAAACAAAGATGATTACATCAATAAAGAAGGATTGCTAATTGAAATTGATAAAGAAAAGTATTACCTACGGTCGCCATACACTTACTTTGGAAACCGGAGAAATTGCGAGACAAGCTCATGGCTCAGTAATGGTTACGATGGATGATACAGTCGTATTGGTTACCGTCGTCGGAGATAAAAATATCAAACCTGGGCAAGACTTCTTTCCGTTGACCGTTGATTATCAAGAAAAATTCTATGCAGCAGGTCGTATTCCCGGGAGTTTCTTTAAACGTGAGGGGCGTCCTTCCGAGAAAGAAACACTCACTTCAAGATTGATCGATCGTCCTATTCGGCCATTATTTCCTGCTGGCTTTTATAATGAAGTACAGGTTATTGCAACAGTTTTATCAGCCGAAATTGAAGTGGATGCTGACATAGCGGCAATGATTGGTACTTCTGCTGCGCTAGTACTGTCGGGTATTCCATTTGATGGCCCTATTGGAGCTGCCCGCGTTGGCTATATTAATAATGAATATGTACTTAACCCAACTACCACCGAACTCAAACAAACTCAGCTTAACTTAGTTGTAGCTGGAACACAGCAAGCGGTTTTAATGGTCGAATCAGAAGCAATGGAATTATCTGAAGAGATCATGCTGGGTGCTGTTATGTTTGGTCATGAGCAAATGCAAATAGTTGTTGATGTCATTAATGAATTTGTTGATGAAGCTGGCGTTACTGCATGGGATTGGAAACCAACTGAAAAAGATCTGGTATTAACTGAAAGAATTTCGCAATTGGCAGAAGCAGATTTGCGTAATGCATTTCAATTAAAACAAAAGCAAGTTAGAAACGAAACGATTAAAGAAATTTGGCAACGAGTCTCCACAGAATTAGGTGTAGGTACAGAAGGAGGTCCTGATGAACAATCAGTCAATGAAATTGGCTTTGAACTCGAATCTCGAATTGTTCGTACTCAAATTCTTGATGGAGAAGCGCGTATAGATGGACGCGGGACAAGGACTGTGCGTCCTATCTCGATACGCCATGGAGTACTTCCACGAACACATGGTTCAGCATTATTTACACGCGGCGAGACACAAGCTCTGGCCGTGGCCACATTAGGAACCGCACGCGATGAGCAGAAAGTTGATACCTTACAGGGGGAATATACAGAACGTTTCATGCTTCATTACAATATGCCCCCTTTTGCTACAGGAGAAATTGGACGCGTTGGTACGCCAAAGCGACGTGAAATAGGCCATGGTCGTCTCGCAAAGCGTGCATTGGAAGCAGTGCTTCCTTCAGCTGAAGAATTCGGTTATTCGTTAAGGGTAGTCTCCGAAATCATGGAATCTAACGGCTCCAGCTCCATGGCTTCGGTCTGTGGAGGATGCCTTGCATTGATGGATGCAGGAGTTCCCTTAAAAGCCCATGTGGCAGGCATTGCCATGGGACTGATTAAAGAAGGAAATCGCTTTGCCGTGTTGACCGATATTCTTGGTGATGAAGATCACTTGGGAGATATGGATTTCAAGGTGGCGGGTACTGAGAAAGGTATTACAGCACTGCAAATGGACATAAAAATCCAAGGGATTACTAAAGAAATTATCCAGGTAGCCTTGCTACAGGCTAAAGAGGGCCGCTTGCATATCCTGGATATCATGAAGAAAGCTCTTCCTGCAACCCGGGAAAACATCTCGACACACGCTCCACGCATTATCAAATTTAAGATCAACCCTGAGAAAATTCGTGATGTTATCGGTAAAGGTGGCGCAGTAATCCGTGCCCTAACTGAAGAAACCAATACGACCATAGATATAAGCGATGACGGTACAGTCACGATTGCCTGCATCAATAGCGAGGGGGGCGAGCTTGCAAAGAAACGTATCGAGGATATTACCGCAGAAGTAGAAGTAGGTAAGATATATACAGGTGTAGTATTGAAACTCCTGGATTTTGGTGCAATTGTCAGTGTACTGCCTGGAAAAGACGGCTTATTACATATTTCTCAAATTGCTCATGAGCGCGTTGAAGACGTTGCTACCCACCTTAAAGAAGGCCAGACTGTTCGAGTAAAAGTACTGGAAGCTGACGATAAAGGCCGGCTCCGCTTAAGTATGAAAGCAGTTACTGAAGCCGAAACAGAGAGTGCTTCTTAATACAACTTAATCTCAATCTAACCTAAACGAATTTACAAAAATAAGCGTTGTCATGTTTGAAACGAATACAAGGTAACGCTTATTTTGTACCTTCGATCAATTAAGATCTTCTAGTCGCTTCAGAATATTTGCAATCCATCTGCTCATGAGATAAATATCGACAAAATAGCCAAAGGAATGATGCGGCAAATATCAAATACCTTAATTACTTTTTCTTCACCCTCTGGCGCAAGCGCCTTACTCCGAAATAAACGATCGAGAGTACTACTGGAATCGCAATGCCAGTGATTAATTCGACATTAATAGCATATCCTGCAGCTTTTGCTGCCTTAAGTCCATAACCTACTATACCGAGCAAATAGTAGCTCAGCACGACAACCGATAATCCTTCAACAGTCTCTTGTAAGCGTAATTGTAAATGTGCTCGATTATCCATGGATTTCAATAAATCACGAATTTGTGATTCCATGGAAATATCGACGCGTGTACGTAGCATGGATGAAGCGCGTGTTACTCGTAAAGAAAGAGTCTCCAGGTGAGAACGAGCCAGGTCGAAAGTTCCCATTGCTGAAATCACTCGCTGTTTTCTGAACTCATAAAGCATCTGCAACCCCTCAATACGCTCCTCCCTCAATTCAACGATACGTTGTTGCATGATAGCGTAATAAGTCTGTGATGCACTAAACCGATGGCTAGTTTGGGCAGAGATTTTTTCGATTTCCGAGGCTAACCTTGTCAATTCACCTAGTAAATGCTGCTCATCTTCAATCCCGGTCAATTCATTACCAGTAATCAGCTCCGCCAGGCGATCATCATAACGCTCCAGCTGAGGAATTATCCTACGCGTTAGCGTCAACGGCAGTATTGCCAACATACGATACGTCTCAATTTCCAGCAAACGCTGCACCAACCTCCCAACCTGACGACTACGTAGATTATCATCATGAATCAAGATTCGACTAAAACTATCTGCGTGAATTTGATTGTCACTCCAAACACTGGCACTCCCCCCCGACACTTTGGAGCCAATGACGGTGTTTGATGCAAATAGACTTGCTAATTCACTTAGGCTACGGCTAGGACGAGATCGATCATCCAATGCAATATGCGTAGCAACCAACACTTCACCGGGCAAGCTGGCTAACCAATCTTGAGGCACATAGGTAATAGCTGGTCTAGCAAAAGGAATATCGAACGGACCTTTACAATAAACCGTATACGTAGAATATTCGGTATGGCGCTCCCACCGTAAACGAAACTCACCAAATTCGGCACTGAATTGGTCAAAGTGAGTATTAGGCGGCAAAATGCCATAACGATGACAAAGTTGAACTATTAATTGGCGTTCTTGATCGACCCATTGTCGATCAGATAAAAGCACCAAATGCGAAAGTTGTGCAGGAATACTCACCAACTCATAAACATCTGCATTAAGCTCAGTATGAAGATCCTGCCGTTCAGGGTATTCAGGAATACCTAGGGGATGCTTTCTGAGCAAAGCATGTTTATTAATAATCGTTTGTGAAACCAAAGGAGAAAAATCCATATCGTTTAGTATCTCTAAAATTTATGAAAATCTAAAATAAAGATTACCACGATATCGGCTAAAGCAATATTTCGATGTCTTCTATTTAAATAGGCATCTTCGATGCAGTGTAAAATATAAAAATACGCAGAAAATTTGGAATGCATTTCAGTCAATTGCTGTGCCACTTTATTAGATTTTGTATCTGAGATACATATGTTGATCTTTTAATAAGCAGTAAAAGTATATAATCAAATACAATGTAATAACCCAATACTCAAGTGATCAACATGCGTACATCCCATCACGCTGGTGAGCCGGAAATCCCGCACAACATTCCTTCCGAAGTACCACCCGAAGAAATACCGCCAGGCCTTCCCCCGGGCGGTCCAGACGAGATCCCCGAATCACCCTCAGAACTGCCCCCAAACATGCCACCGGAAATACCACCGATGCCACCCGATATCGGTGTGAATGAATAACTGTGAATATCGATGTAGAGGAATAAAATACTCTCGTGATCGCACCGTTATGATCTGGTATGTAATCTGCTCAGCGTCCTTTTAATTCTTGGGACTCTTAACCACCTTTGACCATACCAGCGGTGTTGCTCATGCCGCTGGTAAGTTTTTAACGTTGTAGCATAATAACGTTTCATCGCTGATTGAGAATATACCCGTAGTACGTGATCTCAATGTAACGTCGGCCCGGCTTCGCGAAAGATTGCGTCAATAGCTAGCGCGTCAAAGCGGTATTCGCGATTGCAGATGTCGTCATGCACGACAACTTCGCCACATTCCTGCAGAATAGCATTAACTTCCGCACGGCCTAGGGAGTGCAACATATTATAGATTTTGGCTGGATCTTCACGACAGCCGTAGCTGACCGTCTGAGCATCGAAGACGCGGATGGTTTCTTCCATAAACAAGCGAGTGAGAATTTCTTCAGCTGCCAGTTTGAATATTGGCTGATCCTGCACGGTTGCGGCAAGCGCCTCTATACGAGTCCAGCCATCGGGATCTTGCTGATCGGCAGTGGGTAGCTTCTGCAACAGGATACCAAAAATGGCATTATCTGATGTAGCTAGGAATAAACGTGATGGAAGTTGTTCAGATTGCTTGAAATAGTGTTCAAATATTTCGGCAATCGTGTCGCCATCGAGTGGCACAATGCTCTGGTAAGCTTCGCGCATGGACAGCATATCCAAGGTCAGCACAAGTTGACCATGTCCCAGTAAATCAGGTACTGGCTGCGCTGCAACCTGGGGCGCATATTTAGCCATGCCGCGCAAATGAAGACTTTCATTACAATCAATGACCAACATGGGAACTGGACCATCACCTTTCAGCTGCACAGTTAGGCGTCCAAGCTGCTTGAGATTACCGCTTAATAAAAGCGTGGTAGCACTCATATCTCCAAGCAGTTGGACAACAGATGCCGGATAATTCCGATTTTGCAGCATTTGCTGCCATACGCTGTCCAGATGCACCACTGCACCCCGTATGTCTAGATTTTCCAATAGAAAACGTTGTACATAGTTGTTCATTTTGATAATTCCTTTGCATTGCTATTTGAATCTATAAAATTAGTAATTTTAAATTTCATTAATCAAATTAATATTTGTCCACAATTTCTGTGGATAAGTTTGTGAGTAATTTGTATATACTGATACTAAGATGATTATCTGTAATAATATTTTCTAATTCGATTAAATTTTAGACATATAATTTTTATTATTGTAATCAATTAGTTGTAATTTTGTTATATGTTAAGACGAATTTAATTGACACTATGAATATATTTAAAAAAATTGTGGATTATTTCATAATATTAAAAATGTTTTATAATCCAAATAGATAAATTTATATTTCAGAATTCATAATTATAATTTTATCTCTGACTAGATCAATACGGCTGAAGATAAATAATATTAATCAAATATATCCAGCAAAATACGTAGAGACAAAGCTCAATTAATTCTGATCCCACTTTTTTTTCTTAATTCAAAAATTTTAATCAAATTTTACGAACGAGCTTTCGACACTGATTGCCACATTTTTATGCAAAACTCCGCTCCAAATCTAGACGAACGATTCATAATTTTGCGATAGGTTCTAATTTTGGTGCCGGCTATTTCATTGCAGTATTCTGTATGGAAAATATTTCAATTGTTTCACACCTAAGCGAATGCGAGACGTATAATGGATTTTCTGGATTACCTATTAACCAGACAATACCTTGCATGACCCAGGTCATGAAGGTAAGAAATACTATAACTTAAAAATTCCTTACATGGCGTTCCTCTGGCGGCATGCTTACTGAACTGTGTGGGCAATATGGCTGGAAAGACTGGATAGAAAAAGGATATTAATTGATTCAAGCTGGATCCATTATCAAGTTCTGCCAGAAGCTGCTACGAAAGGCACTGTAGGCAAGTGAGAATCGAAGCCATTTATATTGACTAAAACTGGTTAATTCATGAATGTATTCAGTCTTGAAGGTTTCGACTATATTGTACCAAATGATCTATTGAAGATACTGTGACAAGCTGAACATTCGTGGTAGTGCGGTTCTATTGCATTAGTGCAGTTGAGTCAGTATCGGATATTTCAGCCAAATTCATTTTGGCTAGCCAAGTGATAATGAGAAGAAACAATAAGTTATCAATTTTTTGCAGAGCAATTTCATGCTTTGACAGAATAAAACTACTTTGTTTTAGGAGAAGATAAATCACTTACCCTGAATCTCTTTTTTTGTTTTTGTAGATAGTATAATGCATCATAAATTGGAAAAGGCTTTTTCTGAACCTAAAGTCAAATCCCAACAAGAACGCATCAGGCAGATTAGCTGCTGTGTCCAAGCCAACCAGTCTGACAGTCAGGCGGAAATGTTCGCCAATCGCTTGCGCAAGAATCTGAAAAAACTAACCAAGTGGGCCAAACAGAATCAGGTACATTGCTACCGACTATACGATGCCGATCTGCCGGAATACGCGGTGGCAATAGATATTTATCAAGGCGAGCAGATCTGGGTCAACGTCCAGGAATACGAGTCACCGAAAACTATTGATCCCATCAAGGCCCAGCAGCGGCTAGCTGGAGCAATGGCAGAAATAACCAAAGCGCTAGAAATTCCCGCTGAGCAAGTATTTTTAAAGATACGCCGCAAGCAGAAAGGCACCGATCAATACCAAAAACATAGCGATTCAGGCCGCTTTTATATCGTTGAAGAAGGTGGCTGCAAATTCTGGGTGAATTTCGCGGACTATCTGGACACTGGCTTGTTTCTCGATCACAGGCCAATACGTTTGCTGATTCAACAACAAGCTAAGGGCAAGCGTTTCCTGAATTTATTTGCCTACACCGGTAGCGCCACTGTGCATGCTGCGATCGGTGGAGCAGTGGCCAGCGTCACTGTCGATATGTCCAATACTTATCTGAATTGGACGAAACGAAATTTCGACCTCAACAACATTCATGGCGATCACAAGCTGGTGCGCGCCGATTGCCTGCAATGGCTGGCCAAGCAGGCTGATTCAAAACAAAAGCAGCACTTTGATTTGATCTTTCTTGATCCGCCAACTTTTTCCAATTCCAAGAAAATGGACAAGGTCTTCGATATCCAGAGTGATCACATGGAAATGATCCACAACGCTGCGGCGTTGCTGGCGCCGGATGGAATATTGTATTTCTCAACCAATTTCCGCCGTTTTAAAATGGATAAAGAAGCGTTGGCAGATTTGATCATCGAAGATATCAGCGCAGCGATGGTACCCTTGGATTTCGCCCGCGATACCAAAATTCATTATTGCTGGAGAATTTCTCGATGAACGAGTGCCTGCATATCATCAAGATGCACGGATAAAGGATATGTATATGGATTTTCGTACCCCTCCCCTGCAACAAACGTACAAACTAAATATGTCTGGTTTTACATTAAGACATGCCAATCATGATGTTGAAATCATTGGTTAAGATTACCCAAAGGACTTATAAATAGTGATTTCTTATGCTGAATAATTACAAACCGGTATGCAATCCTGGTATGCCGATGCGTTGTATATAAATAGCATTATTTCCTTCTTCGTAAGCGAGTAATTTACCTTCTGTTTGCCAGAGACGAAACGCCAAGGAGTAGGATAATACCCGTATCGGATAGTCGCGCGGCAATGTTTGTAAATAAGGTTGAATGGTTGTGAAATCAGAAGCGCCGTATTGCTGCATGATAAAACGCAAACCACCGTTGGTGGGACCGATATTGTAGGCTAACAAAGTCAGAAAAAGATCGCCTTTCATTTCCGCAAAATAGCGTTTAAATGTAGCTGCAGCAATAAAGGCGTTGTGCCGGGGGTTTTCCAGAGAGATTTTTTCGACATTTAGACGTTTAAGTACTTGAGCGACTGCCGTTTTCGGAACTTGGGTAATTTGAAATAAACCACGCCCACCGTCACTGCTATCTCTCGGTATGAAAGACGATTCTGTTGCTGCGATACCCAGTAGCAAATTGATATCAATATCGAAAGCATCGGCTGCATCTTTGATGGCTTGGCGATATTCCTGAGATCGGTTAACCATTTTCTGCAGCTGTGTTGAACTATGCCTGCGATAAGCTGCGTATACTTGATGTGCGATTGCCATTCGGCCTGCTTCTTCCTTGCCTCCAATCAGAGTACGGAAATTTCCATAAGCCAGGGTAAACTGTCCGTAGATAACAGACCAGGTAATCAGCAAGGCAAATGAAAAAGATAAAATGGGGGGCAATAATTCAGAATGAAACTGCAGCCTTTTTCTCAGTTTCCACCAGCCGATGGAGAAAACGGAAGCGGCCACTATCAATGCGACTACGCCGATAGAGAATGGTAGCAAGCTGCCGAAAAAACTAGTACCTGAAAACTGGTTTGCGGAGTAACCTAACAGTACCATGATGGCCAAAACTACTGTCACACCCAGACTAAGGACTTCTATGCTTTGCAGTACCAGTTTTCGTTTGAATTCACTGGACTGGTATTTTTTTAACCATTTCCAGACTCTCCCTTTGTTGGTGTGCGCTATCACGCTACGCTTACGCTTGGGTTTTGACTTTATATTGTCTGACTTAGAATTACTGAGATTAGCCGTTTTACCCATTAGAATAAGGATCTAAGCTGTTCAATAAGAATAGAGACTTATCGGATTAGCAATCTGCTACTGCTAAGTTCAAAGTATTTACTGGATAGCCACTCTCGCGGGCAAAATAACTTACTCGAGTCTCCTAAAAGAAGGGATGATAAGTAAAATTATCGATCTGGAAAAGTTGAAAACAAACCACTTCCAGTAAAAATAACAAATAGGATCATGAAAAGAGATTCATAATTCCTTGATTGATTTACCAAATCAAATAACGTAATACCAAACTCGTAGAGCAGGCCGCGTAGTTGGTTCACCTGCATGGCACGGAACTTGATCAGCGATAATCTCATCCGGCGCAGCGCCAGCATCGCTGCTTGTTGATCTTCTGTTTTACAGGCAATCCGCCGCATCAGTCTTGTTGTCTTGCACAAGGAGCCGGACAAATTTGACATGGATAAGTTTGACTTCATGCCCCAGTGCCATCAGTTTGCGCCGCCATTAGTGCGCGCTACCGCACGCTTCAATTGCAATCAGTCCAGCTTCACGTTGCGCAAAGAATTCCAGCAGTTCATGCTTACCAAACTTGCGGTTATGAATCTCGTCGCTCTCGTGCGCCACCCAATTCAGTTGAAAAACTCGCTTTGCAATATCCAACCCGTATGTCGTGAAATTCATTTTAGCCCTTTCGTCCATTTGTGGAAAGAACTCATTATCTCCACCTCGGCACGTAGATGCCGTCAGGTCCGCAAAGGGCTACCTCATTCTTTACCGCTTACCCCTGCTCCCCGTGGGGAGGAGGCGTCCATCACATCTCCGCTATTTACAAATTTTTCTATAAAGATCCTTAGCATCGGCTCTATCTTGATGAGCTATGATCATTTCTGGTGTATGACAGGAGAAGGAAGCGGTGTAACCTGTTGGTAAAGATCTCGGCAGATCAA
>NZ_JAWJYP010000038.1:0-13631 GCF_033063275.1 Nitrosomonas sp. Is37
GCTCGTTTGGGAATCAATATTAATCGGCTATTGATTGGCAATATGCCTAACCTACAACTTAGTAGTTGAGAAAAAGGATTTTTCAGGGACGACTATCTAATGCAGCAACAATCACCAAGCCTGTTTCTTTGCCAAAGAGGATTACTGCTTTTATCTGAATTGACTGGATTGAGCATGCCAGCAAGACTGGTTGCAAGGTGCACGCCTATGTGCTCATGACCAGCCATATGTGCATTTGCTGCTCTCCGCCGATCGAGACCAGAACCCAGCAATCTGTTTCTCACATAGCCGATAACCGTGGTCTGTTCCCTATTCTGGAGTTGCCAGCGCACCGGCAACGGGCATGGTCTAAAGCGCAGCCATTTTAGCTCACGCTCAAGTCTTGATTTGCTGGGCTGTGATCGTGTATTTGAAGGTGTCAGGATCAAGCTGATCCAACGCTTTCCCGCCGGTCTCCCCGTTTGGATACATGAAGTACGCGATCTTGGTCCGGGAGTTCGGCAGGACAACGTCGTGGGCAGTGTTGTAGGCGAGCCAATTCATTTCCCAGGCGCCGAACAGTCTCCTGCGCAACGCCACGACTTTCGGATCGTTGATATGCAGGTTGCCGGGCGACTCCTCCAGTACCACCTTGCGCACGTCTGCGGGATCGACCGGCACCCAGCCTATGCCCTGAGCGAAAAATTCCGCGCGGCAGTGCTGCCCCTTGCTCGCGTTGGTACTACCGAGTCCGAGGCTCTTGTAACCTAGCTGCGAAGGCGCAACGCGCACTCCGTAGATATCGCGCGCCGCCACGCCGACCGATCGCGCCAGGCCGACGAACAATGCGTTGAGATCGCCGCATTTGCCACCGAAATAGCGCGTTTCCAGCATCGTCTTGATATCACCCCAGCCGCAACCCTTAACCTTGGGATCGCGAAAAGTGTTGTCCACGACCCACTCGTAGATCGCGTGCGCCCTTTCAATGTCCGTCCTGGCATGCCGGGTGATGTCTAGCGCGGTCTCACGCACGATGCTGTCGGTCGGAATGAGTTCCGTCGGTCCAGTGTAGAGGCTCATTTCGGCTTGCGACAAGCTGGGCGCATTCGGGTTGGGCCTGGAGAAATCCACGGCGCGGTCGCGCGTTGCGAAACGGCTGCTCACCTCGAGCACGGGGGCTTTCTCGCCCTCCTCCCATTCCACGCAGAGCATCTCCGCACCGTATTTTGACTCGGTAACAACCTTCACCTGCCCGTTGCCGCTCCATGTGTTGCCGAGCGGCGTGTGCCAGTCGGTCTTCGCCGTGTACGGCAGCGGAACCCAGGCGCGTGAAACACCAGAAGGATTGACAATTTCCAGCTTCGTGACCACCTCGTAAGTGCGCCAACCCTCACCCTGCGCGGCAGCGATCACGTCACGTACGATCGGCAGCCCGGCAATGAATGGAGTCGCGAGAGCAGCTTGCAAGAAAGTGCGTCGTTTCATGTGATCTCTCCCGATTCAATGAATCCGACTTGCGCAGAGCCGGAGCGATCATTTATTGAATTTTCAAACCTATAACGCAAGAAGAGAAACATTTGATAAATACTAAATATAAAAAGTGAATCCGATCAAAAAATAATGTTTAGCAAATCAGCGAAAGCATGCTCCTATAGCGAAGCAGATAAGTCTTTTTCGCCGCCCTATTAGAATTTAGCACCCTTGTTTATGATATTGAAGATAATCAATAACGTCTTTTTTTGAACCTTTAAAACAGGGAATCACTTGGCGGCGCTCAAGAGAACTTAGATAAAGCGGATCATAGTAATATTTTACAAGCTTTTCGATCCATACTTTGTTCGATCGAATCTCGTTCATGTTCAAAAAATCTAACTGTGCATTCTCCAAATCGTCCAACACCTCCTGAAACCTCTTCCCTCCCAATTTTTTGCTGATCATATACAATGAATTTTTATATTTCTCGAAAAGTTGAAAAGCTTGATTGTGCAAAACTTCCTGTGCTCCCTCAATCTCAACGAATTGTTGTTGAGCTGTTTGCCCTTGAAGTTCCATTAACCTTTGCGGTTGCCATTTTTGCCCTTGCCGTCTTTGTTGCGCATGACCGATCGCAGTGTTGAGGACGTAATCCTCAAAAATATTTTCCACTCTCGCTTCAAAAGGTTCATCAAGCCAAATGACTTCGGAGGACCTTATGCGTGTAAAGAAACTTGCTGGCAAGTAAACCTTTCCTATAAATCGACTTTCATCCTCAACCATCAATGGTCCATCAGATTGAATCCGGTTTTCTAATTTAAGCAAACTCACCGCCAATCGATTTTCAAAATCAATTTGCGTCGGCTGAGGGATTGGAAGTCCCCCAAAAGCGGACCCACGATGCTGGGCGATGGTTTCTAAATCGAGAGCAGGATAAATATCCCTCACTGCATGAATCAGCTTGGTTTTTCCGCTACCCGTAGGCCCGGTAATAACCAATAGTTTCTTGTCTTCACTAAATTGATCAATAGCGTCCATTAAAAATTGACGCACCATTTTATAGCCACCAACAATCAGAGGTCTTTCAATACCTGCTTCTTTTAACCATTGTTGCGTGATCTGCGACCTCTTACCTCCCCGAAAACAATAAAGCACAGTCCGGGGATTCCCTCGCACAAACTTCAACCACTGATCCAGACGACTTTGTTTCACAGGACCTGAAATAATCTGATAGCCCAAACGGACTGCAGCCTCCTGACCTTGATTCTTATAAGTAGTCCCAACAAGTGCACGCTCTTCATTATTAAGTATGGGAATGTTGATAGCTCCGGGAAGAGAACCTTGCAGAAACTCCACCGGCGCGCGCACATCGATCAACGGGGTTTCCGTTACCAATAATTCTTTTAATTCATCAATTCTGATATTTTGATTACTCAAAGACCACCGCTTTATCTTGACGAGGCAAAACCTCTCCAACAATCTCAGCAGATTTAAATTTGGTGCGCAAGGCCTGAATCATGGCATAACTTACTTCAGGGGAAACACTCAACAACAAGCCTCCGCTTGTCTGTGGATCATGAATTAAAAGCCTGTGAAGATTATCCAGATTTGAAACATCGATGTTAGATGTAGTGTATTCCGCATTTGTCCGGTGGGCTTTCGTCAAAAAAGAGTTTTCCAGACAGAAAAAAGTCTTAGTAAACCGTGGAAGTTTTTCTGTCTGAATTCTTAAAGTCACCTGGCTGGCATTAGCAAGTTGCATGGAATGACCGGAAAAACCAAAACCTGTGATATCTGTCGCAGCGTGAACCGCTGCTTGCAAATCTGGAGTCATGCAATCAATGACGTTATTGACAGTAGCCATACTATGCAAAGCTTCCATGATATCTTCTTCTTGAGACTGCTGTCTTTTTAAAGAAGCCGTCATTGTCCCTGTCCCCAGAGCTTTTGTGAGAATCAAATGATCTCCTATTTTAGCTCCTGCATTGGTCCACACCTGACTTGGATTTACAAATCCAGTGACCGACAGGCCAAATTTCAAAGTATCATCATCAATAGAATGTCCACCAACGAAATTAGCCCCAGCCTCTGCGATCTTATCACTGGCTCCTTGCAAAACATCAATAATGATATTTTCAGACATGGTTGCCAAAGGAAATGCCAAAATTCCCATGGCTGTTGTTGGTTTACCACCCATCGCATAAACATCACTGAGGGCATTTACCGCCGCAATTTCACCAAAAAGTTTCGGGGTGTCTACTATAGGAGTGAAAAAATCCAAAGTTTGAACCAGGGCGATTTCTTCATTGATTTTATAAATCGCAGCATCATCAAAAAGCCCTCCATCCACTAGCAAAGCGGGATGTGCTGCCGGAAATCTTACTTGTTGCAAAATTCGACGGAGTTCCGGAGCCGCAACCTTAGCGGCACAGCCCCCTTTTTGCACAGTCTGTGTAAGTGCGATTTTTTCTGAACTCATGAATGCCTTGGGGGATAGGAAAAACAAACACTCTTTTTCATAAGAAATGAAAGTACAGGAAAGGGGATGGAGTGTCAAACACTCTGATAAGTAATCAAAAATTCAAAGAATTTGTGTTCATTTGGCAGCAAAAATCGCTGGATTTAGATCATTTTTGCCTTTCCGAGGGAAGAGGCGCAGAGAAAACGCTCAGCCCACTTCATAACTGGGCTGAAAGTAGCGGGCTCGGAATCAGACAGATTCGAAAGGATCAAAGATTTGCGCTGGTGCCCTAGGCGATGATAATTTTCAGGGTTTCGCCACAAATGCGGACAATGCTCAATATCAATACCGAACACCCATTTGAGTAGGCATGCCCAACTCATGCACACAGAGACTGAGAAAAGCGGCACATCGTTATTTGTATTGGATGCCTTACCTTTTGTTCTTCTTATTGTCAGGAATAATCTCGTTGTGCAACCTCGCATTTGGCACGAGGACACCGTGATAGCGAATAAAATTGAGCCTTGGCGGAGAACCAATGCTGCCAGGCGTTCATCTGCAATCGCGGGGGGAGGATATACCGACATAAATATTCCAGTTTACGACGTTGGTCATAGCGCAACGAACGCCAGAATGCAGGCTCAAGCCATGTGCATTGACACAGCATCCATTAACAGACTGAGGTAACGTGCTTTGTGCTGGCGCGGTTCTCAGCGTTAATACTTTTTGCTCTACGCGGAGGCCCAATGCTATCCGATAGGTGCAAGCTGGCCGTGACGCGCTGAAACCTAGCCGAGCAGTTCGAGATTATTGATCACACGGGCGACGCCGAACACGTACCAGGTATCGAGCTCGGCGCGCTGGCGTTCGTCGGCGGTACGCACGTAGCCCTGAAGCGTCACGACGTAGTTGCTGCACTTGACGTCGATCTGCTCGGGCTGCACGAACGAGTCCATCTCGAGCACCAAGCGTACGGCGTCGATGACTTCGTAGTCGGTGTCCTCCTCCTGAGGCACGACATCGAGTGAGTTGACAACGTCGCGGCAGCCAGGCGTCCACCAGGCGAGCACTCCGGCGATGCGCTTGTGCGAAAGGCTGATCACCATACCGTTGAGCGCGATGATCCCGTCCTTGATTTCAAAGTCGATCGATCCGCCGTCGTCGGGCGGCGCCTCACGTAACGTCTCGAGCTTGCCGTTGCTCACGACACGAATCGTGCAGTTACGCAGCTCGTTCGAGTTGAGCAGGAAGTTGGCAAGCGAGTCGCTGATTGCGCCATCGCCGCGCCGCTCGGAGGGCACGACGCGCAGCTGGTCGACAACTCCGCGCGTACCTTCGATCGCACCCGCCGCTTCGAGGGCGAGCTTCTTGGCGGCAATGTCCGCGACCTCACCCTCCATCACCACCGCGCCTTGCACCATGTGCACCTTCACCGGATAGCGATGCGGGTTGATACGCGGCTCATTCTCGAGGGCCTGCTGGATACGCTTCACTACGACTTGGGCTTCGTTCATTTCGATCTCCCTGTCACTCGATTCGGGGTATAGGAAAAATAAATACTCTTTTTCATATGAAATAAAAGTACAGAAAAGGGATGGTGTGTCATACATTCTGACAAGCAATAGCAATCAAAAATTCAAAAAAATTTGTGCTAAATTGGCAGCAAAAATTGCTGGATTTAGGTCGTTTTTTGTTTTTCAGGCAAAAGACACCCAGAGGAAAAGAAGATAACTGAGAAAGACGAGCTTGGAATCAGATAGATCTGATAGAGTCAAAAATCTGCGCAGGTGCTCTAGGCGGCGCTCGGGAGGATAAGCCCAGATGCTCAAGAATTTGAGTGATTACGCCGGGCGAGTGTATCGGTAAAGGAAAAGCGCGTAAGCCCTATGAGTTTGGCGTCAAAGCCAGCATCACTATTACTCACAAGAATGGTTTGATGGTCGGTGCGAGCACCTTCCCCGGCAATCCCTATGATGGTCACATTCTCCGCGAACAGTTGGAGCAGATGAGAATCCTCCTGGCAAATTCAAGCGTCACACCAAAGCAGGTAGTAGTGGATCTCGGGCTCCGGGAAGCGGACGCTGACAATCCGAACATGGAAATCATCCATCATAGCAAGTACAAGTCGCTGACGAAGCAGCAGCGACGATGACTTAAGCGGCGCCAAGCTGTAGAACCGGCGATCGGACATCTAAAATTGGATAACCGAATGGATCGCTGCGGGTTACAGGAGAACTCGGCGATGCACTCCATGCGGTGCTGTGTGCAGCAGGTTACAATCTGCGCTGGTTGTTGCGAGCGATGGTTCGCCTTGGACTGAAGGCAGTTTTTTTGCGCCTTTTATTGCTTCAGCTGGTCAACTCTATAAAGAGCGAACAGCTACGCATTGATGCGAATACCTCGCATGCCAAAATAGCATCAGCAGCTGGATGAATTTTGCAGGGCCGACTACAACATTTCATCATAATCATGCTACGACAGTAGTTGCTACCGAAGTTAATGATGGCGTTGCATAGAAATTTATTGATAACACTGTAGCAGATTTAAGAAGAAAATTTCAAACGATTGCACAGGCAATAATGACGTGATGGCAAGATTTGTCAGATCGTGAGTGGCTAAACCTAAACAGCGCACAATGCATAGAGCACGCTGGGTAATAAAGCGCTACTAAGCGCGAATTCTATCAGGGGCAGAGGTGATGCGTCTCATACAAAGTTCAGATATATGGCAGCAATCTTTACCTGCTCAAAATCATTGACTGAAAGCTTGGCAAAAAGTGGTCTGACCGGAAAGCTCAAAAGAAACAACGTCACAATCTTCTGACGGCATGTCATGGAGTGTCGTAATATTGCTAATTTTCGAGCTCGGAAACAGAGAATTGTAAAACTCGGCAGCTTCCTTAGCCTCTTTGTCAAACCATAAATAGGGAGTAATTTTTTGCATATATATTCCTCCTTGCTTTCTTCATCGGTATAGCATATCCATCAGCGCATCTTCATAGGGGAGTCTCCTTTTGCATCAATATTGACCTTTCTCTTTTGGCAAACGGCAAACACCAGACTTCTTTGATTTTACAGAGTCTTGCAAGCATGTCTTCGTATTCTTTGTTAATAGCTGCTCTTTCCGTCAGGCCGAGAGGCTGAATAATGTATCCGTGGGGGCCGGGTAATATAGCAAAAGGATACATGCCAGCGAGTTCCCCACCGCCTATGTCTTCATTGGAAACATCAGGAGCGTAGTACATGACGTGTGGAAAGTTAATGGTGATGACCCTGTTGCTCTCTTCCGGCTTGAAGTACGTTCTCAGCACTGGAGACAGCATGTATGAGATACCGGCTCGTTCCGGCGCTTTGTAGTATCCTGTTTTGTGACGGTCTTGGATGATTTTCTTTAGTTCGCTGGGAGGTATGCCGTTGGCCTGCATCTTTGCTGCATCAAAGAAGACCCGCATCTGTGCCTTGGCGCCCGCTTGGTCAAAGGAAATCGGATAGAGAATATCATCTCTGTATTTAGTAAAGGGCCAGAACCCTCTGAAGGTATCATCGCCGGTTCGAGCAACAAAGGCGTGGAATCCATTAGTACCCATACGAGCAACTTCAAAGCCCTTATCAGGGTTTAAAATATATACCGTTGCATTGTCTCTGAGGTGTGGTGGAAGCGCGCTTAGCGCCAACTGAATTTCCAGATCTTGCGGAAGCGGCTCGATTTTTTTCATCACCTCGAGAGTCTGCTTATCTTGCGCGCTTACTGTAAGCGAGAACACTAAACCTACAATTACTGCAATTGTCTGAAACTTTTTCATCTTGATCTCCTTTTGAGTAGCATACGAATCTTTAAACTCTGCTGGAATACAGAGTTCGCACTATGAAGTGTCAAGAACGGGGAACCTTAAGCTTTGAAGGAAACGTCTTGTGCGTGTGTATGGAAAAAATAACCCCCTTTTTATCTATTAAACTCTAATACTTTAATAAATTATCTGTAAGAATTTCTAGCGTTGTTTACAGTATTCTGGAGAATACTGTAAATGAACATGCACAAACATATAAGACTTACGCCACTTGACCGTCAGGAGCTGTGGCAGCTTTACCAGACTCGCTGCTGGAAAGTGTCTCAACTTGCCGAACGCTTTCGCGTCTCAAGACCCACGATTTACGCCGTTCTCAAGCGGGCAAGGCTCAAGGAGTTTTTTCCTCGCGACAGTACCAATCAACGTTTTAAAACAATCCAATACGGCCTCAAACGCTTAGCCAAAGTCGAGCAGTCCATCCAGGAGCGCTTGAAACGTGAGGCAAAGCGTTATAACAAGTCTTATCCCGGCGAACTCATGCATTTCGATACTAAACGCCTGTCTTTGCTCAAAGGCCAATCACCTACCCAACCCAGGGAATACCTGTTTGTCGCGATTGACGACTTCTCCCGAGAACTCTATGCAGCCATCTTGCCCGATAAAACCCAGAATAGCGCAGCCTGGTTCCTCACCAAAACCGTCATCGCCCAATACCCTTACCAGATCGATTACGCTTATTCTGATAATGGCAAGGAATATAAAGGCACTGACAGTCATGCTTTTGTTAAAGCCTGCAAAGCGCACGGCATCGGCCAGAAATTCACTCGAGTCAATCGACCCCAAACCAACGGGAAAGCTGAACGGGCTATCCGCACCTTGATGCAGATGTGGCATGACAAAACCAACTTTAAAGATTGCACCGACCGGCGGCAGGCCTTATAGAGAAATGCGCGGAGATATTAATAAATAGGCCTTGGCCAAAAAATATCAGAAAACCGTGTTGAGTGGAAGATTGAAACGACGGCCAGCGGTTTTCTTAGCCAGGAAGTAGAGCAAGAAACCTGGAATGCGGACTAGGATCAGGTGTTACAATCACGCATGCGCCGTCCGCTCGTTGCTTGCAGCTGGTCTGAGCGCAGCTCGCTCTCATCCGATTGGCCAAATAAGCGATATTTGGGTTCAGTGTAAAACTAAATGTAGTTACTGCTCCGCCCCACAAAATTCCATCAATTCGCATCGGTTGCGCCCATTCGCCTTCGCTTGGTAGAGGGCAGTGTCAGCGCGGCGGATGACGTCGTCAATTTCTTCCTCAGGACGGAATTGGCTGATTCCAATGCTGACCGTGGCGTCGAACGGAAGAGAAAGCACCGAGATGTTCTCCATCTCGCTTCGGTAGGCGTTACGGATGCGCTCCGCAACCACCAAAGCTTGCTCGGAAGCGATGCCCGGAAGGAGCGCCAGGAACTCCTCGCCACCAAAGCGACAGAACACATCCTCGGTCCGTAACACCCGATGGGAAGCGGACACGAAGCGGCACAGGATCTCATCGCCGCCCCGGTGGCCGAGGTGATCGTTGATGGCTTTAAAGTGGTCCAGATCCATCATCAGCACGGACAATGGTTGGCCATTGCGTCGGGAACGGGCCAGCTCCTTTTCTGCAAACATTGACAAGGCGCGGCGATTAAGCGCACCGGTGAGCGGGTCGCGGCTCGCCTGGTGGTCCAGTTCCTTCTGGAGCCGCTCACTCGCCATGAGCACCATGCCGAGCGTCGCACCCATAGTGAAGCTCAGCCACCAGAACAGCGGCAATGCGGCCAGTCCGTCCGGATTCCACGGATCGACGATTGTGTCACTCGTCGCCACTGCGATGCCGCGCACAAGGAACAGCACTGCGCTGGTCGCGTAAAGCCAGCCCGAAACGCGCATCGCGATTTCCCCTGGACGCGCGGCTGACAGCAGCTCCCGTGCAACCATGGCCGAAAGCAGCGCTATCCATAGGGCATTGCTCGACGCGCGCAAGGTCAACGACTGGAACACGTTCGATGCCACGATCAAACCGATCGCAAACACGATAAGGACTGTCAGGATCGGCCGCGATAACGGGGCACGACCCACAAACCGGCGAAAACCGTCCCACGTGAAGATGAAGCCTATCGCAATGAGCAATTGCGCCAACGACAATGCCAGCCATTCGGGAACAATATTGCGCATGGCAATCAACAGAAGTGCCACTGTTCCCAGCACGCTGGCTCCCGCCCAATGACCGAGCCCGGGCATCCCGGGGTGAGTGCGCCATAACAGAATGCGGGCCACCGCGGAGAGCGTCGTGGCCAGCGCAACCGCGACCAGCAGTGTCTTGATGTCGAAGTTCATTAGGGACGGGAACACCGGAGCACGCTGACCTTAAGTATCATTAGATGAAAATTTTTTGTTGTCTGTCGCCAATTGGGGTATAGGAAAAATAAACGCTCTCTCTTAAAGAATAATAGTAATGAAATGGGAATGGAATGCCAAACACTTTGATAAGCGATTAAAAATTCAAAAAATTTGTGCCAATTGGCAGCAAAAATTACTGGATTTAGATCTATTTTCGTCTTTCCGGCGAAAGAGGTGTAGAGGGAACGTTCAGCCTAGTTATGACATGGATTGTAAGTAGCGCGTTTTGAATCAGACAGATCCAAAGGTAGGGATTGCAGCGATGATTTCAAGGTTCCACCACTATGCGGACAATGCTCAATGTCGATATCGAATACCCTTTTGAGTAAGTGCGCCCAACTCATGCACTCAGAGGCTGAGGAAAGCAGCTTATACTGGGGTGTCCATCAACTGAAGAAAAACTTGTTTTCCTGAAGCAATCCGGCTCCAGCTTTTGAAAAAGAAATTTACGCCCGGATATAAATTTTGGGATTAAATTAAGATTAACAGAACCAAAAAATTTAGTATTGATCTAAATAAAGCAAGCCTATTTCACCTATATCGGCAGATATATTCCCTCTGAGCCGGGAACATTGATCTCCACCCTCGGTCTAAAATTATTTAAGATGTCGGAATGGCATGCTGACGACAAATCGTCTTGGTAAATCTAGTTAGCATTTACTTTGCATCATATAAAAAGACCCATCACGTGCTCAAACCAAAAGTTCTCATCGTTAACGACCACCCAGCCAGTTTGCTTGCATTGGAAAGCCTCTTAACCCGCACGGCGGAAGAAAATGGCTTTGACATGGTAACTGCGCAATCCGGTGAAGAAGCCTTGCGGCATGTACTGCATCAGCAGTTCGCCGTCATCTTGCTTGATGTCAGCATGCCTGGAATGGATGGTTTCGAAACGGCGGAGATCATTCACTCCCATCCACGCTCGGCATCGGTTCCCATTATTTTTGTTACGGCGCATTACGCTGACGAAATGAATCGCCTTAAGGGGTATCAGAAAGGTGCGGTCGATTACCTTTTTATACCCGTGATTCCCCAGATATTGCAAAACAAGGTGTTGGTGTTCGTCGAACTAGCCAAGAAAAACCTGCAGCTGCAATATCAGACTGAGCAGCTGGAAGAGCTCAATCGCGACCTGCAGGTACAGCAGATGCGGAATCTCAAGAAAATTAATGCCGCGCTGGAGACCGAGATCATCGAGCGCCGGCAAGCGGAAGAACGTGCGCATGGCCTGGCGACTCGGGATGCGCTTACCGGCTTGCTGAACCGCCGCTCGCTGGTGGAACACCTGGAAGAGGCGATCGCGCGCGCCAGCCGGCAAAAGAAAGGCCTGGCGGTGCTATTCCTTGACATGGACCACTTCAAAACCATCAATGACACGCTCGGCCACGATGTCGGCGATGAATTGCTGATACAGGTGGCAAAGCGGATTAGCGGCGCTGTGCGCGGATCCGATATAGTTGCGCGCCTGGGAGGCGATGAATTTGTGGTGCTGATGGAAAGCTTGCTATCTTATCAGGACGCGGCGGTGGTGGCAAAGAAGATTGTGCAAGCCAATACGCCGCCATGCACCATAGGCGTACATAGCCTGAAGACCTCGGTCAGCATCGGCATCAGCCTGTTTCCGCAGGATGGGGATACGGTACAGACCTTGATGAAAAATGCCGATCTGGCGATGTACCATGCCAAGCAGCAAAGCCGCGGCAGCGTGCAATTCTTCCATGAAGAGCTGAATAGGCGCCTGCTTGAGCGCATACAGCTTGAACAGGAAATGCAGCACGCATTGGAAAGAAAGGAATTTGAGCTGTACTATCAGCCCAAGGTGGATATTCTTTCTGGCCAGGTCGCCGGCGTCGAAGCGCTGCTGCGCTGGCATCATCCGCGCCTCGAACTGATTAGCGGAGCCGATTTCATCCCCGCAGCCGCCGACAGCGGGCAACTGGTAACGATAGGTGAATGGGTCATCAATGCCGCTTGCGAACAAGCCAGGCGCTGGCGCGATAATGAACCGGGCCTGGGCAAGCTACCGATCGCAATCAATATCGCGATTCCGCAGGTCCATGGGGAACTCCCCGGCGCAATCCGCAGGACGCTTCACAAATATGGTATTCCCTCGCCGTCGCTGCAACTGGAAATCACTGAATCGCTTTTGATCCGCGACCTGGAAATGGCAACATCTGTGTTGCGCGAAATTAGCGAAAGCGGTATTTCAATCGCTATCGATGATTTCGGAACCGGCTATTCATCGCTTTCGGTGCTGAAAGCGCTGCCGATCGATATCCTGAAAATCGACCAGTCCTTCATCCGCGACCTGGGGAAAACCACCAGCGATACCGCCATCGTGGCTGCCATCATCAATATGGCGCGTGCCCTTGCATTGCGCGTAGTGGCTGAAGGCGTGGAAACCAAGGAACAACTGGCGATACTGAGATCGCTCGGATGCGATGAATTTCAAGGCTTTTATTTTGGCCAGCCGCTGCCGGCCGATGCGCTGGCACAGCAACTATTACAAACAAAACCAGCGCATGAATCGTTTGGCGGGTGAAGCTTCACCCTCCGTTTCGCTTGAGACACACACTCTAACCAAATGAAAAACAAGGCACGCTTGATGGATATGATGGCAGATTCCACTGAAGGACTGGATGAAAGGCTCTTGCTAAAAGTATTGTCCGCTCTCAAAAAGGGCGATTTTTCTATTCGCATGCCGTCCGACTGGACCGGCTTGCCCGGCAAGATCGCCGATACGCTGAACGATATCATCGAAATGAATCAGCAAATGGCGGAAGGCATCACCAATGTCAGCCGGGTGGTTGGGCGCGAAGGGCGGCTCACGCAACGCGCCTCGGTCCCGAATGTGACAGGTGGCTGGGCTGCCACTATCAAAGCCGTCAATACGCTGATTGACGACCTGGTTCGCCCGACCACGGAAATGGCGCGCGTGATCCGCGCGGTCGCCAAGGGCGACCTGTCGCAAACGATAGCGTTGGATGTTGACGGGCGTCCGCTCAAGGGACAGTTCCTGCGCGCAGCCTCTACCGCAAACACGATGGTGGACCAGTTGAATTCGTTCGCCTCAGAAGTAACGCGAGTAGCGCGTGAAGTGGGTACCGAAGGCAAGCTGGGCGGCCAGGCCCATGTGCCGGGAGTCGCTGGCACTTGGAAAGATCTGACCGACAGTGTGAACTCGATGGCTGGCAATCTTACCTCGCAGGTGCGCAATATCGCGGAAGTAACGACTGCGGTAGCCAAGGGCGATTTGTCGAAAAAAATTACCGTGGATGTGCGCGGTGAAATACTGCAACTGAAAGACACGATCAATACGATGGTGGACCAGTTGAATTCGTTCGCCTCAGAAGTAACGCGAGTAGCACGTGAAGTGGGTACCGAAGGCAAGCTGGGCGGCCAGGCCCATGTGCCGGGAGTAGGCGGCACTTGGAAAGACTTGACTGACAATGTCAATTTCATGGCATCCAACCTGACCGGGCAGGTGCGCAATAT
>NZ_JAWJYP010000038.1:13729-29142 GCF_033063275.1 Nitrosomonas sp. Is37
TGTGAAAGGCGAAATCCTGGAATTGAAAAATACCATCAATGTGATGGTGGACCAGCTCTCCTCATTTGCATCGGAAGTAACGCGAGTGGCGCGTGAAGTGGGTACCGAAGGAAAACTGGGCGGCCAGGCTTATGTGCCGGAAGTAGGCGGCACTTGGAAAGACTTGACTGACAATGTCAATTTCATGGCATCCAACCTGACCGGGCAGGTGCGCAATATCGCGGAAGTGACAACTGCGGTAGCCAATGGCGACCTGTCGAAAAAAATTACCGTGGATGTGAAAGGCGAAATCCTGGAATTGAAAAATACCATCAATGTGATGGTGGACCAGCTCTCCTCATTTGCATCGGAAGTGACGCGAGTGGCGCGTGAAGTGGGTACCGAAGGAAAACTGGGCGGCCAGGCGCAGGTCAAGGGCGTAGCTGGCACTTGGAAGGATCTGACCGATTCGGTGAACTCAATGGCCGGCAACTTGACTGGCCAGGTGCGCAATATCGCAGCGGTGACGACTGCGGTAGCCAATGGCGACCTGTCGAAAAAAATTACCGTGGATGTGAAGGGTGAGATCCTGGAATTGAAGGACACGATCAACGTGATGGTGGACCAGTTGAACTCGTTTGCATCAGAAGTGACTCGAGTTGCACGTGAAGTCGGCACCGAGGGACGTTTGGGTGGCCAGGCTTATGTGCCAGGAGTAGGCGGCACCTGGAAGGATCTGACCGACAATGTCAATTTCATGGCATCCAACCTGACCGGGCAGATGCGCAATATCGCGGAAGTGACAACTGCGGTAGCCAATGGCGACCTGTCGAAAGAAATTACCGTGGATGTGAAAGGCGAAATTCTGGAATTGAAAAATACCATCAATGTGATGGTGGACCAGCTTTCTTCATTCGCTTCGGAAGTGACGCGGGTGGCGCGCGAGGTCGGCACCGAAGGCAAGCTGGGCGGGCAAGCCAGCGTGCCGGGTGCGGCCGGTACCTGGAAAGACTTGACCGAGAATGTCAACCAGCTCGCAGCCAATCTGACCAACCAGGTGCGCGCGATTGCAGAGGTGGCGACCGCGGTAACGCGCGGCGATCTCTCGCGCTCGGTCCAGGTGGAAGCGCGCGGTGAGGTGTCCTATCTCAAGGACAACATCAATGAGATGATCCGCAATCTCAAGGAAACCACGCAAAAGAATGCGCAGCAGGACTGGCTCAAGACCAACCTGGCACGCTTCACCCGCCTGTTGCAGGGGTACCGCGACCTGGATGCGGTGACCGCGCTGATCCTGTCCGAACTGGCGCCGCTGGTATCGGCGCATCACGGCATGTTTTACATGATGGATTCCAAGGAGCGGGATGAGCGGCTACGCATGGTGGCAAGCTATGGCTGCCGCCCCGGCCGTGGGTTGCCGACTTCATTTGCGCCGGGCGAAGGGCTGGTCGGCCAGTGCGCGCTGGAAAAGCAACGCATCTGGCTCACCAATGTCCCGCGCGACTATATCAAAATATCTTCCGGCCTAGGTGCGGCGCCGCCTACCAGTATCGTCGTGCTGCCTATCCTGTTCGACCAGCAAGTTAAGGCGGTGATTGAAATCGCATCGCTGGACCGCTTCACCGAAACCCATCTCTCCTTCCTCGACCAGTTGATGGAATCGATAGGCGTAATGCTCAACATGATCGAAGCCAACAGCCGGACCGAAAGCCTACTGGCGCAGTCGCAATCGCTCGCGCAGGAATTGCAGCAAACCAACCATGAGCTGGGGGAAAAGGCACGCCTGTTGTCCGAGCAAAACATTGAAGTGGAACACCAGAACCGTGAGGTCGAACAAGCCAAGCTCGCGCTTGAGGAAAAGGCGACCCAACTGGCGCTGTCGTCCAAATACAAATCGGAATTCCTGGCCAATATGTCGCATGAGTTGCGCACGCCCTTGAACAGCCTGCTGATTCTGGCCCAGCAGTTAAGCGACAACCCCGAAGGCAACCTGACCAGCGACCAGGTCGAATTCGCCAAGACCATTTACAGCTCAGGCAGCGACTTGCTGACGCTGATCAATGACATTCTCGACCTGTCGAAGATCGAGTCGGGCACGGTTACGCTGGAAGTCAGCGAATACAGCTTCCAGAACCTGCGCAATTATGTGGAGCGGACCTTCCGCCATATGGCCGAAGCCAAGCACATCAGTTTCTCGGTGGAGTTCGCCGAGGACCTGCCATTCTCGATGATGACTGATATCACCCGCTTGCAGCAGATACTGAAGAACCTGTTGTCCAATGCATTCAAGTTCACCGCCCATGGCCATGTAGCACTGAAGATAGCGCCGGTGCGGGAGGGCTGGAGCGTCGATCATCCCAGCCTGTCGCAAGCCGCTGCGGTGCTGGCCTTTTCCGTGACCGATACTGGAGTGGGCATTCCGGCTGATAAACTGCAACTGATTTTTGAAGCCTTCCAGCAGGCGGACGGCAGCACCGCGCGCAAATATGGCGGCACCGGCCTGGGGCTATCGATCAGCCGAGAACTGGCGCGCCTGCTGAATGGCGAAATCCGGGTGCAAAGCGAACTCAACGTCGGCAGCACATTCATCTTGTTCCTGCCTTACAACAGCAATGTTTTCGTCAATGATGAATTAGTGAACCAGTCGTCGCCGCAAGCGACAGCGCTGACCACCAATGTCATCTACATGTCCGAGAAAGCGTTCGACCATGCCGAAGAATCAGCCGGGCCGGAACGCTCCATCGCCAATCCGGCGGCAATGACCACGGCGGAAGATGCGACCCTGGATGACAGGGTGCTGGTTGCATCAGGCGATCCATCCATCCTGATCGTCGAAGACGATCCGCGCCTGGCCAAGACCCTGCTGGATTGCGTCCACGAAAAGAATTTCAAGGGTATCGTGGCCGCGCATGGTGATTCTGCACTGACCCTGGCGCGCGATTACCTGCCGAAGGCGATCCTGTTGGATATCGATCGGCCCGAGGCCGATGGGCTATCGGTGCTTGACCGCTTGAAGCGCGACCCGAACACCCGCCATATTCCGGTCCATGTCATCTCGAACCAGAAGGAACGCGAGTGCAGCCTGCGGCTCGGCGCCATCTCTTTCCTGGCCAAACCGGTGAGCCTGGAACGGCTGCAGGAGGAGTTCATCCGCATCCAGCAATTCTTGTCTTATGACAAGCGCAGCCTGCTGGTGGTGGAATATGACCAGAAGCAGCGCGACGCCATGATTGACTTGATTGGCGAGTCCGATGTGCATATCGTCGCTGCCGAAACCGGGCAGCAGGCGCTGGAAATGCTCCAATCCGAGCATTTCGATTGCATGGTGCTGGACCCCACCACCCTGCCGGACATGAATGGCTTCGACCTGCTCGATATGATAGGCAAGGATGAAAACCTGTGCACCATGCCGGTCGTGATCTACGCCGCTAAGGAACTCAAGCGTAAGGAAGTGGCAAAGCTCAAGCGTATCGCCAAAACCATCGTGGTCAAGGATGCCTGCTCGCCGGAACGCCTGCTGGATGTGACCGCGCTATTCCTGCATCGTTCTCCAGCCAGCCTGCCCGAGCCGAAGCGGCGCATGCTGGATGAGAGCCAGGCTGCCAATAACGGACTGACCGGACGCCAGGTCTTGATTGTCGACGATGACTTGCGCAATATCTTTGCGCTGAGTTCGGTGCTGGAGCGGCAGCAGATGAAGGTATTGTTTGCCGAAAACGGCAAGGATGGCATCAAAGTTCTGGAAAACAACCCATCGATTGAAATCGTGCTGATGGATATCATGATGCCTGAGATGGATGGCTACGATACGATGCGAGCAATCCGCCGCATACCACGCTTCAAGCAATTGCCCATCATTACGCTGACCGCCAAGGCAATGAAAGGCGACCGCGACAAATGCATTGCGGCTGGCGCATCCGACTATATCACCAAGCCGGTTGATGTCGCGCAATTACTTTCGCTGATGCGAGTGTGGCTGTGTGGCTGCATAAATAACCACTGTCTGGTATCGGCATAAGCCGCTTTCTTAAAGAGAGAGCATGTCTTCTTCTAGTTTTGATTCAGTCAAATTATTAATGCATAAACTGATGCCTGGCATGGCCGAAGTCGGTGCCGGCGTTTCATCAACTTGAGTGATTTAATCAGCCATTTAAATTCTTTGATTTCCATGATTTATATTTATTCAAACCTGCTCTTCATCTGAAAAAGTAAAGATGATATGATAATAGAATGTGTCGTTTACCAACAACAGAGCGGGACTTAAGAATGTCAAAAGTCAAACAAAAGGTCTCTGGTTGTTTCAGAGTCAGCGAATATGCACATGCCTATTGCCGAATTTCAAGCTATCTGCAATCCATGGCCAACAGGGGATATAACCCACTTATCGCTATTCAAATAGCGCTGGCCGGTGAAGCTCATAAAGTATGGGGTAAGTATTTACCTATTCAATATAGTAGATAGATATTAATTTCAACATACACTCAAGATTGATCAACTAACCATGCCGTTCAGCTATAGTAATCAGCTTAGTACAATTATTGGCTTTGCTGAACAGCAAAGCCCAGAATCAATTCTTGATATAGGCGTTGGAATGGGGCAGTATGGGTTCTTGTTACGCACAAACTTAGAAAATATTAATCTTTTTGAGATTGATGGTTCAAATGCACGTCAACGTAGCAAAGATCAATGGAAAATTAGAATTGATGGAATAGAGGGCTATGCTGGCTATCTTACTGCCGTTCATGACTACTCGTATAGTCGATTAATGATCGGTGACGCGCTTGAATTACTCTCAGCCTTAAAAGATAGAACATATGACCTAGTACTCGCTATTGATATTCTTGAACACTTTTATAAAGAACAAGGTATTAATTTTTTAAAAGAATGTAAGCATGTATGCCGAAAATCAGTACTTGTAAGCACTCCCAAAGAGTTTATTGAGCAGGAAGTACCTGCAAATCCTTTGGAAAATCATCGATCACATTGGACTGAAGAAGATTTTAAACTTTGCGGTTTTAATTCTTTTTTGCCTAACCCATTAAGTTTGATTGCAATTGCGGCAGTTTAGTAGTTGAAGCTAAACCTCCCCCTCCTTTGTCTTTAACTCACTCTGAGAAACTGCCGCCCCTCATGCAAGCAATCGCATAGTTCTCTGTAGACAGTCTTTAACCGCGCCTGGCTAAAATCCTGATCAACAGCGCGCAAAATACGACGTGCCAATGGGCCTTGTTCCAGTATGATGGTTAATGCATCCTGCCAGGGTTGTATTTTTTGCTCCGACATCGCTGAGGCAATTAGATGCTGCCACAATTCACGCGCCTCACAGTATTGCGCAGGAAAATCCATTAACCCCAGATATTCTTGATCAGTGATCCTGGTTTGTTCGGCATCCCGGATGCAGTCATGCAGGATCTTGACTAGGCTATCGGTGCTGATCGCCTGCTGATCTGCGAGCGATGCCGTTTGTTGATCATAGAGCGCATGCACACTATCGTGCACGACCGCAGCGATGACCAGATCAGCAGCCGGGCATTCCTGGACATCGATCAGCCTGATTTCAATTGCATTGCGCATGAAACGCGCCACAGCGCCCCGCACATTGAGCCATTCGTGTTGCAATACTCCCTCTGAATCAAGTGTAGCAATCTCACGGTACATCGGGTTCAGAATCTGCGTTTCATACATTGCACGGCTCGTGATCGTGTCGGGCACCACTTTTCCCATCGTCGAGGGGATTTTCATTTGATGCGTCAGGTAATTTTCTAAGCGGTCGTCCAGAAAACCAGTATGATGCCCTTCAGCAATTGGGGAACTCGCTGCCAGTGCCGGCAAAATAGGTAACACTAGTCGAATAGCAGCATGCAGGCGGGCAAATTCGGTATCATCAGCAAAGGGCATATTCAGATGCATGCTCTGCAGGTTAGCCCAGCCATGGCGCTTGCAATCAAAAATACGATCATACGCACGATAAATTTCTGCGTGGTCGTGCGGCCATAGCCGTGTCTCAACACGAGGATTCATCCAAGGATGCATGGCAGAAGGCATCAGCCTTGCGTGCATGGATTCAAGCTCACGGTTGATGCGCTGGATTTCACTTTGAAACAGTGGAGGAAGAGATTCAATATTCGGCTCAGGATGGGTATTCTTAAGTTCAAGCAAATGCAGCACAAGCTCATTAGACCAGGCCAATCGGCCACACTCGACCTCAGTAACATACTCGCCAGCGAGCATATGCAGCAATTCATCTGCAATGGGGAGAATGGAAAGGCTCTCGCGATCGACAATCATGTACTCCAATTCAATGCCGTAGCCGGAAAACGCAGGTAACACGGCCTTCACCACCCTCCTCCCTGCTTACGCCTGTCCAATCGATGCAAAAATACCGTCATAATCTGCTGATATAGCGCATCTTGCAGGATACCGTCTTCATTACCGGCATCGACGTTGGGATTATCATTGATCTCGATGACATAACAGCGCTTGCCGGCTTGCTTGATATCCACCCCATACAGACCATCACCGATCAGATTGGCTGCCTTCAGTGCCATCTTTACTACCTTGGCCGGGGCTTCTTCCAGTGAGACAGCTTGTGTAAGTCCTTCTACATAATCGCGTTTTTGTTCGCCATGTTTGACAATCTGCCAGTGTCCCGGCGCCATGTAGTATTTGCAGACGAATAAAGGACGACGATCCAGTATAGCTACCCGCCAGTCGAACTCAGTTGGCAGATATTCCTGGGCCACGATCAGCTCCGATTTGTCCAGCAACTCATGTACTTTGTGGCGCAACTCTTCTTCTGTCGTGACCTTGGCCACTCCCAGCGAGAATGAACTATCCGGCTGCTTGAGCACACACGGCAAAGTAAGTGCAGGGATGACCTGCTCGACATTGTCCCGGTGGACCAGCAAAGTTCTAGGCACGGGAATGTGGTGCCGAGCCATTAGCTCTGCCAGATAAACTTTGTTGTTGCACTTGAGGATGGAATTTGGATCATCAATTACCACCAAGCCTTCAGCAGCAGCCCGCCGCGAAAAGCGATAAGTGTAATGATTGACATAGGTGGTATCGCGAATAAACAGCGCATCGAATTCAGGCAATCGGCCCAAATCAGTACGCGTAATGAATTCGACGTGCATGCCGAGACTTTCTGCCGCCTTCTCGAACTGTTTCAATGCCTTGGCATTGGAAGGTGGCTCGGGATCGTTTGGATCACGCAGAATAGCTAAATCGTAGCGAGGCGCAACCTGCTTCTGGGTCCATGGTTTGTGCCCGAAAAAATAATCCGTAGCAGCCTGCACAACAAAATCGTGGTGTTGTGACGGAATCTCGCTTGCGGCAATAGTCTTGATGTTCCGAATGCGCCACTGACCATCATGGCGATCGAAATAAGCACGCAGCAACGGCGCTGGCAACAAATTAAACAACTGGCGACTGAGCTGATCGTAATGTTTGGCCACATTGCGGCCAAAATAAATGCTAAGCTCGAAATGCTCTGGTTTGATCAACGCTAGTGATTTTTGTATCTGCTCATCCAGATTTTCAGTAATCAATCGTACCAAACCAGGAGATTGCAGATCCTCGATGGCATTCACGCGAGGAAAAGGCTTATGCCCACGTGCTTCCGCCAGCAGTGAAACATAGTAGCCGAGACTCTGGTAGCGATAGGATCTGCATAAATTAAAGACACGCACTCTGAGCTGACTGCCATATGCCGGGTCGGTCAAATATACTCTGGCAGATACCACCGTGACGTCAGGAATATTCAGTGGCCAGTCATGGGGATTGCTCACGACAATGAGGCTGCTCATGGTAATTCAATCGCTTGTTGTTCGAGTGTTCGTGGGGGATGGATGACTAGCAAGTTGGAATCATATGTCACGATCCCCAATAGAATCGCACCGATCACACGGTCAATATTAGTCCAGTACTCCTGGGTTGGCCCATAAGGATCAGCCACTAACAGGGTACGCTTGGTGCGATTATAGCCAGCAATAACCACGAAATGGCCTATGGGGAAGCCGCGTATATCATTCGGCATATCATCCGGTCCATATTCGCGCGCGACACGATACAAAAACGTCGAGCTCAATCCAGTCAGAATCGGCAGACCACAATGTAATAGACCATAAATCAGCGAATGAGAGAGATCAACCAACCGTAGTCGCCCACCCAGGCTAAGAAACTCCAGGTAACCTTCAGTAACATAGTGCAGCCTGCGATCCGTTTTGACCTCACGCTGCTGCCGCAAGCGCTCAGCAATATCTACCCCTGCCACAAACCAGGTCGGGTCGAACACCATCAGATTGTAGGTATAGATGGTGACCTGAAAACCATTGCGCAAAGCATCGCACCCCAGAAAAACATCGAATGTGCCCCTGCCGCTTTCCACTTTGCGGATGCGGGCAATGAGATCTTCCAGCGGGTCATTCTTCCCCCAATAGTTATAAACAGCATGCAGACAAGTCGGACCACAGGTGGTCTCATCCGGCTGGGGCAGTATTTTGACGGGTAGGTGATGTATGGGTCTCAGCTTGGCAGCCATTCTCATCCGCCTCCTAAAGCATGGATAATATATTCATCATGTTAAGGAAAATCTGAGTAAGAAGCTACAGTAGCATATTTGTTACTTATTCAGGTTTTCCTCATGCGCTTTACGACTAATCGCACGCAATTGCTCATATAATTCCCGCTCTTCCTGGGTGAGATGCTCCGGCACTTTCAATCGAATCCGCAAATAGAGATCGCCTGTCCGCTCACTCCTGAATGCGGGCAATCCCTTTCCTTTCACACGTAATAACGCATCAGGCTGCGTGCCAGCAGGGATTGTCACATCGATCGAACCATGCAATGTCTGCACATTGAGCCTGGTACCCAGCACCGCATCGATAAGAGATAGCATTACTGTGTGCCACAAATCAGCGCCTGCTCGCTCAAAGCGCGCATCTTGCCGGGTCCGTACCACCACATACAGATCGCCCGCAACGCCATCAGGTGAAGGGCTTGGCATCCCTTTGCCAGGGATACGCAACGCCATGCCTTCTTCAATCCCAACCGGGATTTTTACCGTCAATGCTTCCTCTTGTTCGACCTCACCGCTGCCATAACATTCCGGGCAAGGATGGTCGATGATGCTGCCACGCCCGTGGCAGACTGAGCATGGGAGTATCTGCTGAATCAGCAGATGCTCTTTTTCCTCACGGCGACTATGCGTGATGCGCCCTGTTCCGCCACATGTTTCACATTTGCGTGGCGCAACACCTCCTTCACCACCTGTACCATGACAGGCAGGGCAAGTGGCAGGACGGAGCAAATGAACGACTTCTTCTCCACCTGCCGCAATCCGTTCCAGCGTGACATAAAGATCTACCTCGATATTTGTGCCACGAACCGGCCTTGCTCGCTCCCTGCCTCGACGAAAGAAGCTATCAAACAAATTACCCATGCCGAAATCAAAATTGAGCCCACCAAAAATATCCTCAAAATTGATACCGCTGAACAAATCCTCCGGCCTAGTTCCTGCTACTCCCGCAAACCCGCGTGCATCATATTCTGCCCGCTTCTGCGGATCAGAAAGAATCGCATAAGCCTCGGCAATTTCCTTGAAACGTTCCTCAGCCCCAGGTTCCTTGTTACGGTCTGGGTGATACTTCAGCGCAAGGGTACGGAAAGCATCCTTGATCGCCTTTTGATCGGCATCCTTGGCAACACCAAGTACTTCATAATAATCACGCTGATCGGAAATAATGCTTCCCCTGGTTTTTTGGTTATCGTTACAAACTCATTTTATTAATTGAAAATATTTCTTCAACTTTCCTTTTAATTAGCAGTAGTTCGGTAAATTCTAGATCAGAAACTTAACTGCGTGCGGAAAGAAAGTACTGAAGGATTATCTTTCCGCGTTGGTGTACCCGAGCCTGCATCCCCTATATTGGCTTCAGCAAGGTAATAATTCAGCATAAAACGGATATTTTGGTAAGGATACCAATTAATACCTAGCGTGATTACTTGAGCCTGGCATTTTGAAGTACCCGTTTTGCAGGGATCAGCACTAAGGCTCTGATTGATGTTCTCAGCGAAATCATAGCGGGCGGCAAGCTCCAGTGCACCCAATTTATTGATCGGTTTCGGCTTACCAAAAGTGCCACGATCCTTCTTATAAACTGCATTCTCTCCAGTCACAAACCAGCTTGCTTGTATATAGAAGGCATGAATAGTGGAATCCTTTGTGTTTCCATTTACTTCATGAGTATTATCAAGTCCCGATATCGCATACTCACCCTGTAGCGTTAACGCCCTGAAAGAATACGCCATCTCGGCGGAAAAAGTCGATTGGCTATTACTATTAGGTGCGCCTGGGCTTGCTCCTGCAACACCCAAGGATTTGCTTATCCCCTCACGTCCACCATAAATATCAACTATCCTAGCTGGTAACGAATCTTTACTGGTAGTATCTCTGCTGATAGAAAATCCAAGATGAAGAATGTTGCCTTCTTTATCTATAGGCAACCAAACCGCGCGACCGCCATAAGTTATGCCCTCAATAGGCAAACCAAAATGAGAAAGACTCATGACATCGATGCCAAAACCAATATTATCTCTGATTATTGCCTTATAACCGATTCCAGTTAAAAATTGTCGTCCGCTATATATTCCAGTAGAGGAAGTGGATGGACGTTCCATGAGGGTAATTTCATTGGAGCTGGTTAATTCTTCCATACCACGATAAGGTTTGAATTGACCCAGTGTGATCTGGCCTGGACCTAGTTTAGTTGAAAGCCACGCTTCACGGAGGCTATGAGGGAAAGGGGTATTAGCATTGATAGCAAAGTCATTTTCAAATTTGAAATTTAAACTGTAGATTCTGCCTGTGAGCGTACCGTAAGTACGGCGCCAATTAAACCCATCACGATCATTACTGCTTAAAAGCTGGCTACCAAATGGAGGAAAATCTGGATTAGCATGATCTGGAGAAAATGAATGTACATCAAAATGACCGCGACCATTGAGTCCTATCTCAAAATTACCGTCATCACTCTTGATCCTTGGGCCTCCTTTAATAGTCACGTCAATTGCATAACAAGGAGCCATACTTAAAATGATCAATACTAGAGTGATAAAAAACTGAACAGCGCACTTCATGCTTGGTTTTTCAGTAATGATTGCGATCATTAACGCACTTGTTTGTATCTATGGTAATAAAAGGATAATTTAATTTTCTGTTACTCATTCTCGCTCTGTATTTTCGCAGAAACTATCACTGAGATTCTCCGGCTAGTTGCTACAATAGTTTTTATTAGTTATTGCAAACAACTCAATTTGTAAGATGAGTAAACGTCTAGCCACTTGGTTAATGGCCTTTGCTGGCCTCATCATCATAACTGTATCTAGCTTCTATGCATTTGGACTTTCTCTTTTAGAGTCACTCATCAGTGATCAGCTACGCAAACAGGGCATCCTAGTACATTCCCTTTCGGTTACGGATATCTCGCTCAACACCCTGCTTTTGCGTAACCTGTCGATGGGCAATGATAAAGAGCTGCAAATCGACAAAATTTATGTCACCTGGCGTTTGCGCGACCTGCTCGCAGGTACGGTAGGCTCAATTGAAATAAGTGGTCTGCAAGCGGCGCTCAATCTGGGCAGTGAACGATCACCGGTGGGTGTGCTGCAACCCATGATTTCACCGTCTGGAGAAAATACTGGTCAATTCAGGCTTCCTGCCATCTCACTGCTAGATTCAATTATTCATCTGCATTCAGCATGGGGTAATTTTGCCATTACTCTGACAGGCAACCTTGATCGAGGAAGGTGGGAAAGTCAGGCTGCATATCTGCGTGCCGAAATCAGCGGTGCACCGGGTCAGATCAAAAGTACGCTTACTGCAACCCTGGATAAGAACGGAAATCTTCAAGGCAAGATCGCTGTGTCCGAAGGGAAGCTGAACTTGCCCAAGATGGAAGTTTTCGGTCTCTCTGGCGAGGCTGCTTTCATACTAACAGCGATGCGCCCACAACACATCAAGGCTGAATTTGTGTTATCCGATATTCATCTGCCAGGTAGCAAACTGGCAAAGCAAGTCTTTAAACAAGCTAGACTCAGTTTGCAAATGGATGAAACTAATGCACAGTTAACTGGAAAATTACTAACCTCCGATGACACACATGTGGCACATTTAGATGTCACGGTGCGTCATTACCTTGTCGCACCTGACATTAATCTTGCCCTCAATACGAGTGGTACAGCCAATCTTGACTCTGACTGGTTGGCAAGTTTCGGTTCACCGCCAGGCACGGTTATTGACCGAATCAAGCTAACAGGCGCTTTCCATGGTTCGCCAGATGCCTGGACTGGTAAGCTCGATCTGCATGCCGATGCAGACCGGCTGGTTGCCGGACCGCTGGTTGCCCATCGAGCCTCTGCTGTCTTACCGCTGCAGATTCACTTCGACCATGGTACTTGGCGAATGGGACTGCAAGAATCGGGGCAGCTCACGCTCGGCAGAATTGACCCGCTTAATGCTGTCAGCCTCAAGGGTCCTTTAAATCTGTCTATTCAAAAGATGGATATCGAACTGGTAAATCATTTGCAAGGTCTGGCATTCAATCATTATCTCGTAGCAACAGCAACAAACTTTACGCTACTTGTTAAACAAGAAGAAGCTCAGGCGATTGAAGCACAGATTCATCCCGGGAAAATGATCCTAAGCGGGAAATACGATACAGGTAAAAAATACCAAGGCAAGGGTATCATTAATGGTATGGACCTTACCCTATCGCAATCAAACCTACAACTGGATAATATTGCTGCGACGCTCCACCTTGGCACTCCAGAAAAAGGCAATATTGCCGACTTCACCATCGGTCAGCTACACCATCAAGTATCAGCACCCCACTTCGCCCCCCTCTCCATTTCTGGCAGTATTAAAAGTAAGTCTGTTCATGGACAATCCAGGATATACTCAATGAATGCTGTTGGCGGTGTACCAGGCACACGGTATTTGAGAATCATGGGAGAGCAGGTGCTCGATAGCGGTGACGGCATGCTAAAGATAGTGATTGCTCCCTTAGATTTTGCAGTCGATGGCCTACAACCTAAAACGCTTTTTCCTAATCTTTCCCAGCTGAAGAATGTAAGTGGCATGGTCAGCGCCAGTGCTAAGTTCAGGTGGTCCAAGAAAGGCATAAGCAGCAGCGGCATGCTTGAGCTGGACAATGTATCGTTTATCCATCAGGCTGGCAAAATCAGCGGGCTGAATGCAACACTGAATTTAACTGACTTGTTGTCACCCAGCAGCCCGCCCCAGCAAACCCTGACTATTCGGCGTATTGATTTGGGTATTCCCATAGAAAGCCTGGTGATTTCCTATCAAATTGAAGATTCACCGCCTCGAATTGTCCTCGAAAAAGCAAACCTTTTCTTGCTTGGCGGCATAGTGTCTTTAGGCCCTACCCTCATCGATCCAACTTCTGCTCGCAACGATGTGGTGATATTCGTAAATAATATCGATCTCGATGCCTTTTTTGATCAGGTTAAGGTAGAAGGATTGACTGTCAACGGTCGCCTAGATGGCAGTGTTCCGATCACGCTCGAAGGCGATCACATCATCATACGAAACAGCCATCTTGAGGCAAAGGTACCAGGCATGCTGCAATTTCAATCTGAAAAAGCCTCACAATTGTTAGCGGGCTCAGGCAAAGAAATGAAATTATTACTCCAGGCTCTGCAGGACTTTCACTATACAGAGCTGTCATTAAAGCTGGATAAATCCGCTGCGCATGACCTGGTAGCCACTCTCTCTCTGCTGGGAAATAATCCAAATGTTAAAGAGGGGCGGATGTTTCGCTTGAATATTAATCTTGAAAGTAATATTGGCAAGATTCTGGAGGCCATTGGTCAGGGCTACAGACTTTCCAATAAAGTGCTGCGCGACCTATTCAGGTTACATTAATTTTTATTTAGCTAAATTATATGTATTGTATGTTGTTATGATTATTACCCGATCGTGCAGAAACCCGGATCCAAGGATCAATCAGTAAAGGAATGCAACTGTGTACAAAACCTATCAAATAAGAAATATCCCATCTATCATGGGATCATTGATATTTTGCTGCCTGGTGATCACCGCCTGTACACCAACAGTCAAAGTCGAAGCACCACAAGAACCCATCACCATTAATCTTAATGTCAAGCTGGATGCCGATATACGCGTACAGCTTGAAGAAGAGGCGAAGAAAGACATTGAAGCCAATCCGAATGTTTTCTAGTCCCAAATGAAATTGATAAGGAAATCATCATGCTACGTCTTCCATCCATTCTAAAAACAAAACCCCTAGTGGGAATCCTTAGCGCTGTGCTTTTGACACTATCACTCTATGGAACGCTGGTGTGGGCCGATAACCTGGAACAGCTGCGTACCTCAGGGGCGATAGGTGAAAGTTATAGCGGTTATGTAGTTGCCAGAAACTCCAGCGCTCAAGCTGAGGCTAATGCCATTAATACTAAACGTAGAGCAATTTATCAGGAAAAGGCTGCTACCCAAGGTGTGAGTGTTGATCAGGTTGGTAAAGTTTACGCCATGGAAATATTCAAGAAAATCCCTGCTGGCACTTGGTTTCAAAAAGAGAATGGTCAGTGGGTACAGAAATAAAGATCAGGTTAGCACTAATCTTTCTTAAAAAGTGAAGAAGTGAAAACAGGATAGGTTAGACGCATAGATATTATTCATTTCTGCATTTTTTCTCACTCAGCTTCTGCCAGCAATTTAGCCATCGCTTCCTCAAGCCCATGCACGATGCGTTCTTCTGCACTTTCCCCTCTTCCACCTAATGCCAGTTCTCACAGTTGGAGGGGTAGCCGAAAAATTATGGTAATGGGCCGGAAATGCGGCCACGCCGCACTCACTGAGAGTAATTCATAAGCACCCCTGATAGCAGCAGGTACCACTGTGACTGGATAGCGCGAAAGAATCATCCCACAATTCCTGGCCGGAACGGTTGTAACTGCCCAGTAATTGATCGACTGCCTCGGGACCAGACCAGATTACCACCCCTGCGCAGAACGGCTGAACTGAAAGACAGGCTGAAAATAGCCTTGCTTTCCTGGTCAATTGGCACTACCTGCGCGATTCTGCTCACCGCGCGGAACACCATATTGCGAAATGCCGCACCGGTAAATCCTGCCCAGTAAGTACGTTGCAGGTGCCGATAATCGAGCACGGCAGCAAGCACAAAAGGATCGAGGAAGCTGCGCTGGTTGGGGTGCTGGTCCGGCCGCGGCAACTTTGCCTAACGCTCTGATGGCGTGCGTTGGCGAACGTTGGCCTTCCTGTTTTATCTAGTCGCCCCTGAAATACTATAGAAACTAGTGTCTAATTGCGTAAATTAGCTATTGTATTTTTTATTTGACTACCTTTAACTTCAGGCCTACGCCATTTA